>JAJYNK010000011.1 GCA_021786355.1 bacterium | reverse complement strand
ACTGATTATATTCGTTCTCTAATTTTTTCGCAATTTCCCCTTGCGAATAATCAAGCGACAATTCCCTAGATTTTTTTGAAAATCTTTCTCTTAATTTGACGTCTTCAATGAGTTGTAATATTTTCCCGGCCATCGATTCAATTTTATCCGGAGAAACTATGAATCCGTTAACGTTGTTCAAAACTATTTCGGGAATTCCCAAAGCGTCAACACCTATCACCGGAAGTCCAGTTGCCATCGCTTCCAAAATTGACACCGGCATATTTTCTGTCTTGCTTGCGGTTAAAAATACATCGTTTGCCTGAAGCGCTTCAACTAAATCTTTTTCGTGTTTGATCCCCAAAAATAGAACGTTTTTTTCTATTTCTAAATCCTTAACTAATTTCTCAAGTTTTTTCCGCTCCGGCCCGTCCCCGACTATTGCAAACTGTAAATTAGGAATTTTCTTCATAGCCAACGCGGCGGCTTTAATAACCTGATCTATGCTTTTTTCATAGCTGACACGTCCCATATAAACCAAAGATGCTCCCTTAATGCCCAGTAATTTTTTTAACTCTTCTTTTTTTGTTCGACTTGCAACCGGATGGAAAAATTCCGTATCAACGGGATTGGGGAATGCCTTTACTAGTTTTTTCAATCCTTGAAATTTTAATTCATCCGCCAAGGACTTACTCGGACTCAAAACAAGATTGCAGCGATTGTAATATCCAACCGTGTATTTCCAGGAAATTTTTTTCGCCCAGGCATAATCTATTTTGGCGTGTTTTAAATAATGATTATAAAAAGTATGGTGAGTGCCCACTATCGGGATGCCGAAAATTTTAGCCGGCCACACGGCTTCCCAACCAACCGAAAATGGAGTGTGGGTATGAATAATATCGGGCTTAATCTTTCTTAATTTATTTACCGCAAAACCTATCGGCAACGCAAACCGATATCCGGGATAAATTAGCGCCGGAACCGAAGGCATTCTGATTAAGGTAAATTTTTGGGCTTTTTCTTTGCGGCTCTCTTCCTGCTTAACTAAACGACCGGCTGAGGCGGTAAAAACATAAACATCATGCCCTAATTCGCCCAGCCCTTGAGCCGATCTAAAAACAACACTTGCCACACCGTCTACCTGAGGGAAAAAGCTGTCGCTAAAAATCGCAATTTTCATACTGATTATTATATTGCATCCGGCTAGATTAAATTGGCGCGGAATTTATTTCCGGTCTATTTCCCCCGCCACAAACCGGCCTTTTACAAAACCAACAATGATTTCGGCTATTTCGTTTTGCGAGCGCGAAGCCAAAAAATGGCTACCGTGTTCGGGAATGATTATTTTTGCGTTTTTTATAGCTTTTGCAATATCCTTCGTCTCAGCTTCTGTTAAAAACGGGTCCCCTTCCGCCCTTATTATTAAGGTTGGCGCTTTAATTAAACTAATTATATTTTTAAAATTTATCAACAACATGCGGCTTAACATCCAAAAATTAACAGCGAGCGGCATCGTATTCAAACCGACCCACACAGAATGCCAATATCCTTTTGACTGCCCCTGCCTGTAATAATAATAATTTTTTCTTTTTTGCCACAAAAAAATAAAAGCTAACGCGTTAAGAAAATAATAAGCAAGCGGGGAAAGAAAATTAATCCCCCGATATTTAAACGGACTAACGTGATTCGCGCTAATCAATATTAAACCATCCATAACTTCCGGATATCTAATAGCAAAATCAATGGCAATTGAACCGCCGTACGAATAACCGACGAGAATAATTTTTGACAATCCTTCGTTGTCGATAATTTTTTTTATGTCATCGGAAAAGACACTAAACGAATAAAGCGTTCTTTTTTTGGTTTTGTCAGACAGCCCGTGACCGCGCAAATCCGGCGCTATGCTGTTGGTATTATTTTTGCGAAGAATTTCTGCCGCATTAAGCCAGGTCGTATGATTGGAAGAAAGACCGTGTAAAAAAACCACTGTCGGATCTTGAGAAGATAATATATCTGTATAATAAAAAATCTTTCCGTTGTTTGTTTCAATCAGTTTTTCCTTCATTTTTTTTGGGATAATAAAAAAAGTAAATAACGGCAACGATAATAACCGCTCCGATAAAAATTGCGGCGATAAAATCAAAATATGAATTTATCTTTGATAAAAATGCGCCGTAATAGAAGCCCAATAAAAGCAAAATAAGAGATTTTAAAACGGTCGCCAACAAATTCGCGCGCATAAATTCACGAAAAGGCATTTTGACCAACCCGGCAGCGATAAGAAACGCGCCTCCCGCGCCATGAGCTATTTTACCAATAAAAAGCATCTTATTTCCGTTACGCTCAAAACTTTTTTCCAATTTAATAATTCTCTTCTCGTCCATAAAGAAATAGTGTCCGTATTTTCTTATAAACTTTTCCCCACCCCAATAACCGATAGCGTAATGAAGAACGTCTCCCGCTAAATCTCCCGCTACCGCAACCGCGTAAACTATAAAAAAGTTAAAATAACCCAGCGAAGTTAAAAACCCAGCCACCACGGTTATTATCGGGCCTTCAAAAACCACAATCGGAAACAGGATAAAATATCTGTACTGGATTAATAAATTTGTAATTTCCGTTATGGACAGGTGCATTGTTAATAAATTTATTTTATTCCTTTTTCCACTGAACCAGCTTATTGGCTTTTATTTCAACGGGGTCGGCTAAACGCAAACGCCTTATTTGTTTGGCGGTTAAAATTTTATAATGCTTGGAATTATCAAGCGCCTCGGCAATGCTCCATAAATCATCTTTTTCAACCAACCAATCTTCCCCGAACTCGGTTAAATCAAAAGAGCCGGAATAACTTCGCAGAGTTTTTTGCCCGCTGTCTAAAAAATATTCATTAAAATAAGACATTGCCAGCTCCCGAACATTTTTAAAAACCGGATCGCGATATCTAAGATACGCATGATTGGTTTTGCTTATCGCTCCCCACTTGCCTGATTCTTTAAATAAGGCGACTGTATGATAATCGTCGTTTGGCGTTGTTACCAAATCAAGAAGAAGCGGCGGCTTACCGTGGTACCAAAAAATCGCTGAGGCTAGAAGCGCGCCCTCCAAACAATGGGCTTCATTATGTTTTAAAACCATTAAAGGCGAGCGGCAAGTCTCGCCGTTTTTTTCAAAATTTATCTCAATATCGTCAATAAAATCCTGTATTTTTGAAGGCGTGTCCAGTTTTTTGAATATATCAAATTCTTTAAACTTAAAATTATTTAGCCGTTTCATTGTTATAATTATACCCCTTTTTACTCTTTTAAAAACCCGCAAGAATTTAAAATTGAGTTTGTTCTTATATTTTAGTAAACTATTTACAATATGGGCAATAAAAATTTCCGCTACGCGACAATACTCGCGCTGACAACCGCGTTTATTTCCGGATTAACCAATTTTATAAATAAGATCGCGGTAACCACGGTCAAAGATCCGATTTTTTTCACAACTTTAAAAAATAGCTTAGTTGCGATATTGCTTATCGGCGTTTTGACTGGACTGAAAAAATGGCCGGAAATTAAATCTTTAAAAAAGAACCAGTGGTTGAAATTATTTTTAATCGGCGTTGTCGGCGGATCATTGCCGTTTGCCCTGTTTTTTATCGGGCTTTCAAAAACGAGCGCGATTAACGCGGCTCTCATCCACAAAACTCTGTTTTTATGGGTCTTTGTTTTGGCGATTCCGTTTTTAAAAGAACGGGTAAGTCGCTGGCAATGGATTGGAGTCGGAATGATTTTTGCGGCAAATCTTTTGATTGGGGGCTTTATCGGGTTTAAATATAATTTGGGAGAATTGATGATTTTGGGCGCCACGTTGCTGTGGGCGATTGAAAATATCATTGCCAAAAAAGCCCTCCGAGATTTATCAAGTTCTATTGTGGCGTCTGCCCGAATGACGATCGGCTCGATTATTCTTATCGCCTTTCTTTATTTAAAAAATGGAATAATTGCCACCCCGTCATTGAATTTAATCCAGTGGGGCTGGATACTTTTAACCAGCGCGCTGTTATTCGGTTACGTAACAACGTGGTACGCGGCTCTCAAGCGCGCTCCGACAACGTACGTAGCGACACTTCTTGTCCCCGCGACTTTAATCACCAATGTTTTATCGGCGCTTTTTATTACTCATTCTTTCGCTGTCCGCGACCTAATTAGTTCTCTGCTTTTTATTCTCGGAACTTTTATTGTGATTATTTTTTCCAAAAAAGCGGCTGATAAAGCCTTTGTCAACCCGCAGGAAAAATTATCTTCAATATGATGATGGATGGAATTTTGCGCTGCAGCCGATACGCTTTCGGGCCTAATAGATTGCATTATTGCGGCCCTAATAAAAACAGCGAAATTAAGGCCTATATAAATGAAGGCGCCAAAGACGCCGGCCTGGAGCATTTAATTTCAAAATTCCAAACTCTTTATCCTTATCTAAAATATATATCAAGAATAAATGGGGTTGCTGATCCTTTTGACGACAGAGTAGTTGAAGCATATTGGCTGGGAAACAGTATGCTTGAAAAAACAGATCAGAAAAGCTTTTACCGTCATCTCGTGGAAGAACAAAAAATAAAATACCGAATGGGGGGCAAATCATTCAGCGTCGTTGAAGATAAAATCGGCAGAGGCGCGGCTCCGCACCATTCTTTCCATGTTTTAAACGTTTGGAAAAGGACCGGGCACGATGAACGCGAACATACGGTTGAAACTATGGATGAGTGTCGCGTGAGTTGGGGAAAAGTTATGGAAATAGACGGCCCGTTCATAACCGTTTTAACCGAACCGCTTTTATATACAGATAAAAAACTTTTTATCGGAACGCCCATAAAAAGAAAATTGGTTCGCCAGCTTGAATCGGAATATGATATTGAACAAGTCGCCATTGGCAATCTCGTTTCCATACACTGGGGCGTAATCTGCGAAGTCATAACAAACGAACAGGTTTTAAATTTAAAAAAATACACGCTCCGGAATTTAACACTCGCCAACCAAACACTTTAATTTTATAAAATTTTATAAACACACCAACCATACCATATCGTATATTTGACGATCGTCAGATATACGATTAAAATAATAATTATGAAAGGAGAGTATGGATTAAAAATATTAGAAACCCTCGAACAATCAGCTCAAACCATAGGCAATGTGTTTTTTATTTTTAGCTTACCCTATGGAACTTCATTAAATAAAGGATTAAAACTTTTAGCGCGCCGCCAAAGAGAAAGAGAAGGCCGACAAATAGATCGCGAAGAAAAATTGCGTTTTTACGATCTATTATATCGCCTAAGAAAAGAGGGGTTAATCGAAAATATTAATAAAGAAAATAAAAAATCATTGCAAATAACCAAAAAAGGCGCGGAGAAATTGGAAAATCTTCGTTTAAGAAAAACAAATGAGTTTCCTCAAAAAGTATATAAAATAGAAAACGAAAATACATTTAAAATTATAATATTTGACATTCCAGAAAAGCACAGGAAGAAAAGAGGGTGGATAAGAGAGGTTCTCAGAAATTTGAAATTTAAAATGTTGCAGAAAAGTGTTTGGATTGGAAAAACAAAGCTTCCCGAAGAATTGATACACAATCTAAAAAATTTTGATCTTCTACCGTATGTTGAAATATTTGAAATAAGCAAAACTGGCAGTTTAAAACAATTAAAGACATGAAATCATTTTAAAACTACCAAAACATCGTATATGTGACGGTCGTCACATATACGATGTTTTGCGATAGTCCTAAGTCCTGTGATGTTATTATTATAAATATTTATGATAATATATGTTTTTGGAAATCCGGAGACTAAAAATGATTCTCTGCCCTTGAAAATTCTGCCGGAACTCCAAAAAAAATTCCCAGAAATAAAATTTGAAATAAAAGATCCGAATGAAGAATGGGAAATACCCGAAGAGCTTACGATCATAGATACGGTCTTGGGGATTGAGGAAATTAAAACATTTGAAGATTTAAAAAGTTTTTCCAAATCTTCAAATGTTTCGCTTCATGATTTTGACGCTTATTCAAATTTAAGATATCTGGAAAAATTGGGCCGTTTGAAAAAAATAAAAATCATCGGCATTCCGCCGACGATTTCTCAAGAAAAAGCGATTGAAAAAATTACGTCGATAATTACCGCAATTCTTAAACTTTAATAATCCTGAGATCCCTCCTTTCGTTCGGGATGAATTGGGAATAATACATCAAATATTATTCCCAATTCACTTTCAAAAAATGCGCGGCGCAGCTCATGCACGGATCATACGCGCGGATAAGTTTTTCTATTTCAAATTCAATTTTTTCTTTGGACGTGTCGGGTAAAAGATTCTGTACCAATATCGCCACGTCTCTTTCTATGTTTATTTGGTTTTGTCCGGTTGGCACTATTACTTCCCCTTCTTTTGCCACACCGTCAGCTCCGATAACAACCTTGTGGTACAAAGTTCCGCGCGGAGCTTCTATGACTCCAATCCCCACTCCTTCATGGGGCACTGCTTTTATAAGCGGCTCTGGGACAAAATTATTATTGCTTAACAAATCGATTGATTCGTCAATAGAATGCAAGATCTCAATCGCCTGCGCAAGGTTATTATAAAAAACATCGGTTGAAGGAAAAAGATCTAAAATATCGCCAAGTAATTTTAATGATTTTTTTGTTTCCAGATGAAGCAAATCTTTAGCGAGATTTATGCGCGCCAGAGCGCCAACCATATACCCGTCGCCGTCATACTGATACGCGGACGCTTGAGAATAAGGCAAAACAACGTGTTCTAAATGGTCTCTGAACTTTTCTTCTTCGTAGGTTTCTCCAGTACTAGTTTTAATATCGCCAATTATATATCCGAAACTTTTTTCCGGAACTAATGCCATATATTGCGTTTCGCGATCAAAATGAAAAGGCGCGTTTTTAAAAATTTCTATCAAGCGTAAAACCGCCGGCCGGACTGATTGAAGTTTTTTAATTGCTTCGTCTATGCCGGATTTATCGGGAAAATGCAAAAATCCCCCCACTGCCGGATAAGTGGCATGCACGCTTCTTCCGGAAATCAAAGTCGCCAAAAAATTTCCCGCGGCTTTCACTTCAAATCCGTCGTGAAGTAATTGGTGTTCTTCCGGGTTATTTTCGTCAAAATCCAAAAAAGCGTCTTTTCCGTAAATATCGGGCATTGAAAATAAATACAAATGAAGCGCGTGGTCTCTTATAATAAGCCCGTGCAAAGTTAAAGCGCGAAGTATTTTAGTTTGTTCACTGGCTTTTATACCAAGCGCGTTTTCACACGCCTCAATACTGCAAATAATGTGCGCGTTTGAACAGGTGCCGCAGATTCTCGCCAAATGCGCCGGAAGCGCGGCAATGGACTTGCCCTTCATCGCTTCGGTAAAAAAACGTTTATATTCCATTGTCTTGAAATTAACGTCTTTAACTTTGCCGTCCTCAACTTTAACTGAAAGCGAGGCGTTGCCTTCTATTTTTGTGATGTGTTCTAAAGATAAATCGAATGAGTGCATAATGAATAATGAAAAATTTAAAAATAAAAATTAAAATAGCAAATTAATTATATAAAATAATTTAGATTTAAAAATTTTACTTTTTACATTGTCATTTTTCATTTTGATATTTACACTTTAAATTTGCTTTTGCAATTCCGCGACTAAATCATTAACAACTTTTAAAAAATTATCCGGGCTCATCGGGCATCCCGGGATTTCCGCGTCTACCTTAACCACGTCTTTAACGCGCAAAACTTTTGGTAGCGCCTTAAATCTATCCACCAAAAATTGAATACTGGCGTTTTGTTCTTCGGTAAAATTATTTCGTTGCCCGGCCGGAAGCCCCACAACCGCGCAAGCTCCCACTGCTACAAGTTTTTTTGAACGACTTCTTATATCTTTTAGCTGTGTTTCTTGCTCATCAGAGGCGATCGCGCCTTCTATAAAAGCGATGTCGAACTCATCGTAAATGTTTTTGGATTTTAAAACCCGAACGTGGCGGAAATCAAAAATCTTTTTCCACTCTTGCCAGTGGTCATTCATAACTTCGGTCATCACAATAGTGTTATCTTCACAGCAGGAAAACGAAAACCACCCAATTTTTATTTTTTCAGCTTCAGCCATGATTTTTATAAATTATAACACGGCTTTTTGAAAATAAAAAAGACGCCGTGTCTCCAAAACGGAGGCGTGCGTCGGATGAAAACGAATCTGTCGGTTTACATTCTATTTGTGATTACCACTCTTGCGGATAAATCTAGCTGCCGTCGGATATACTCGATAAGATCCTTATTATCCGCTGCATCAATAACCCCTTTTGGAGAAGAAGACGCGGAAACCACCGAGAGCCCGCCGCGATTGCTTCTTACCAAACCGCGTCCTGTCAAATAAAAGTCTGTATGGGGACTGTTTGCTTTGGCCAGCCAAATAACAAATCCAGTTGCGGCAAGAAAAGCCAGGGCAGCTTTCCCATCTTGGCTCGCGAGAAATACTTCCAGTTTGCGCACAGGATCAATTGTTGGGTCTACATGAAACTCTACACAATCTTTTTTTTCTGCCAGAATTGTCGCAACTCGCCACCGTAAGGCTCCCATCGTCCACCTCCCTTTCCTGAAATAATCCCTTTTGATTGATATTACAAATACTGATTATTTAATAACTCACTAAGTAAATTATGTCAATCTCACTAATTAAATATTCAAAACAAACCAACTTCTATTTAAAAAATATGTTATAATTTTTCTAATAACTCCCTATGTTCTGGAAAAAGAAAAATCAACCCCCTAATATTTTTACGGTTGCCATTGGCGGAGCAGCCGGAGACGGCGTGCGCGAAGCCGGCACGAATTTGGGACAATTTCTTACAAAGCTCGGCTTTGAAGTTTTTGTTTCTTTTGATTATCCGTCGCTTATTCGAGGCGGGCATAATTTTTCGCGCATCAGTTTTTCCAAAGAAAAAATTTACAATGATTATTCAAAAATAGACGTTTTAATCGCCTTAAACGACGAAACAATGCATCTTCATAAAAACGATTTGAACGCCGAAGCGGTTGTTTTTTCCGATAAATTCGACGCCGAGGACTTAAAAATGTTTGGCCAAAACGCAGTACTGCTTCCAATGGTAAAAACAGCGGAGGAATCAAACGCTCCGGCAATAACCCGGACTTCTGTGGCTCTCGGCGCTGTTTGTTATTTATTAGATTTGCCCTTTGATGAAATGGACCAAATTTTACGTCGGGTTTTTAAAGAAAAGGGATATGAGATAAACATAACATTGGCGGAAAAAGGATATAAATATTTGGAAAAACTCGGGTTCCGACACTCCCGAAGAATGGAACACGGTGGAGATAAAGGAAAGGAACTGGCGGACGGAAATACCGCTTTTGCCAAAGGACTTTTGGCAGCAGGGCTTGATTTTTATATCGGCTATCCAATGACTCCGTCAACTTCAATTTTGCATTATTTGGCGAAAAATCAGTCCCGACGCCCAGAGGGATCGGGACTCTCCGACGGAGTCCGACACTCGTCGGAGTCGTCGGACCGACCACAAGCGTCGGAGAAAGAAAAAACTTTTAAAGTAATACATCCGGAAAACGAAATTTCAGTTATTAATATGGCGCTCGGCGCTGCTTACGCAGGAAAGCGTACCGCGATAGGCACAGCCGGAGGCGGATTCGCGCTTATGCAGGAAGCGTTCGCTTTGGCTGGGATGTCTGAAACGCCGATAGCCATCGCGGTTTCGCAAAGACAGGCGCCGGCAACCGGCTCCCCAACCCACACCAGCCAGGGAGATTTAAAATGGATTATTAATTCAGGCCACGGAGAATTCCCACGAATAGTAATCGCGCCCGGAGATCCGGAAGAAGCTTTTAAAGCAGGGGCGGACGCCTTGAATTTGACTTGGAAATACCAGATGCCGGCAATTGTGCTTTTGGACAAACACTTATCGGAAAACTCATCGACAGTAATTTTTAACTCGAATGAAATCACCGTTGAAAGGGGGAAGATCGACGAAAAAATTAACAGCGAATATAAGCGTTATCAAATAACCGAAGACGGAGTATCGCCGATGGCATATCCGGGAACGCCGGACGCGGTTATAAAAGTCACCAGCTACGAACACAGCGAAGAGGGAATTTCAACCGAAGACCCGAAAATGGTAAAAGCCATGGGCGACAAGCGTTTTTCAAAATTAAAACAATTGGAAAAAGATTTTTCAAAATATGAAACCGTGAAATTTTACGGTGATCCAAAATCCAAAAATATCGTTGTTTTCTGGGGCTCGACAAAAGGCGCTGTTTTGGAAGCGGCAAAATATTTGAAAAATCAACCGAAATTTTTGCAAATACTCTGGATGTCGCCGTTTGACACGGAGAAGGTGGCGGAGAATTTAAAAAACGCAAAAAAAGTAATTATTGTTGAAAATAACCGCTCCGGACAACTGGCTTCAATAATCCGCGAAAAAACTGGAATTAACATTGAAAATAAAATTTTAAAATACGACTCTTTGCCTTTTGACGTCGTTGAACTTGCAAAACAATTAAACGAAATATTATAAATGGAAAACTTAGCCACAAGCGCAAAAATAACCTGGTGTCCCGGATGCCCGAATTCGGCAATTCTTGTCGCTTTTAGAAAACTTGTTGAAGAATTGAAGACTGAGAGAAGCTTAAAACTTGAAAATCTTGTCGCAGTCGGAGGCATCGGCTGCCACGGAAAAATTACCGACTATCTGAATATAAATACTTTTACTTCGCTTCACGGACGCTTGCTTCCGACAATGCAGGGAATTAAAATCGCAAATCCTTCTCTTCAGGTGGTGGGCTTCAGCGGAGACGGCGATTCGTATTCGGAAGGAGCCGAACATTTGATACACGCTGCGAAAAGAAATTCCGATGTAAATCTTTTTGTACACGACAACCAGGTTTTTGCTCTGACCACCGGCCAGGCAACAGCCACAAGCCCCAAAGGATTCAAAGGAAAATCTACGCCTTCGGGAAGCACGGAGGAACCGTTTAATCCGCTTCTTTTAATGCTTGCTGCCGGCGCGACTTTTGTGGCGCGTACTTACGCCGGAGATATAGAGGGCACAAAAAAAATCATGAGACAGGCAATCGAGCACAAAGGGTTTTCTTTCGTGGATATAATCCAGCCCTGCATTACTTTTTATGACACCCGCGATTTTTACAATAATCACGTTTATTGGCTCGACAAAAAATTTCCGTCCAAAAAACTCGAAACCGCGATAAAAAAAGTCACGGCTCAGGAGGAAAAAATCGCCTTGGGAGTTTTTTATAAAGTGGAAAAGCCGACATTTGAGGAGTCACTCTATCCACAAATAACATAAATAAAAATGAATCTATCAAACTTTTTTAATCCCAAATCAATCGCAGTAATTGGCGCTTCGCCAAATAAAGATAAGGTTGGTTATTCGTTGGTTAAAAATCTACTGGGCGGCTCGCGGCGGAAAATTTATCCAGTAAATCCGGCGTATAAAAAAATCCTAAATCTCACTTCTTACACTTCGGTTCTTGATATAAAAAACGAGATCGATCTAGCTTTAATCGCGCTTCGCGCGGACATTGTCCCCCAGGTTCTTGAAGAGTGCGGGAAGAAAAAAATCTCTAATGTAATAATTATTTCTTCTGGGTTTAAAGAAATAGGGAGAAGCGGCTTGGAGCTTGAAGAAAAAATAAAAACCATCGCCAAAAAATACAAAATAACACTTCTCGGGCCGAATTGCCTTGGCATAATTGATACGCAAAATAATTTTAACGCGTCATTTGCGCCGGAAATACCCCTAAAAGGAAGTATCGCTTTTGTATCGCAATCCGGCGCTTTGGGAGCGGCAATGCTCGACTGGGCAAAAGCAAGGGGCATCGGATTTTCCAAATTTATAAGTTTGGGAAACGAGGCGGACTTAACCGAAATAGAATTTTTAGAATACCTCGCAAGCGACAAAAACACCAAAGCAATAATGCTATACCTTGAAAAAATAAGCGACGGAAAAAAGTTTATGCGGCTGGCAAAACAAATCACCCGTAAAAAATCGATAGTCATTTTAAAAGCCGGCCGAAGCAATAAAGGATTGGCCGCCGTAGCTTCTCATACCGGATCGCTTGCGCCGGAAGATTCCGTATTCGCCGCCGCCTGTAAACAATCCGGCGTAATAACCGTAGAATCTATCCGGCAATTCTTTAGCTTCGCAAAGCTATTTCATATGGGAATTTATAAGCCCTTAAAACAGCTGGCGGTTTTAACCAATGGCGGTGGCCCGTCGGTTGTGGCGGCTGACCTGATAGACCTTTCTAAATCGCTGGAACTGGCAACCTTAAAAAATGAGACCAAAAACGCGCTTAAAAAAGTTTTACCTCCGATGGCTGCCGTAAATAATCCGATTGATATTATCGGCGACGCTTTAAGCGACCGCTACGCAAGCGCTTTAAAAATTTTAGTCAATGAAAAAAACATTAACGCTGTTATTACCATACTTACTCCCCAGATGATGACGCAGGCCGAAGAAACGGCAAAATTGCTCGGCGGATTTTCAAAGAAAAAACCGATTTTACCGGTTTTCATAGGCGGACAATCAATTTATAAAGCGCTTTTGGAATTTAAGAAAAACGGGCTTGTGAATTTCGGAGATAGTAGGGATATTGTTGAAATTTTAGATGTGATGGCGGCAGAAAATAAAAAAACTTCCTTTTTTAAAACTTCGGAGAGCGGGCAGACTACGTACAAAATGTTGGGATTCGAGGAAACAAAAAAATTATTGTCAAAATACTCAATCGCGGTTGAAGGTGAGTTCGTAAAAACAAAAAATGAATTATCGAATGTTTTTAATAAGTTTAATAATCTAGTTGCAATTAAAATTGTATCACCGAACGTAATCCATAAAACAGAGTTCAGGGCGGTTAAGTTAAATATTAAAAATCTGGACGAAGCCGAGAAAGCATGGGATGAGATTGTAAATTCAATAAAAGCTAAGCTTCCAAATGCGCGGGTAGAGGGCATGGTTGTGCAAAAAATGGTCAACCCCCACACCATAACGGGGAAAGATATTTTTGCGAAGACGCATTCCCCATTTGGTGTGGGGGCAAGAGAAATAATTATCGGAATGAAAAGAGATAAAACTTTCGGGCCGGTTATCGTTTTCGGAATGGGAGGAATTTTTACCGAAGCGTTAAAAGACGTTTCTTCGCGAATAGCGCCGGTTACTAAATCCGAAGCCAAAAAAATGATTGAAGAAATAAAGGGCTATCCGATATTAAAAGGCCTTCGTGGTGAAAAACCGGTTGATTTCGAAAAATTGGAAAATCTTATTATCGCTGTTTCAAAATTATCTCTTGAGCACCTAGAAATCCAGGAAATTGACCTGAATCCGGTTATGGCATCGGAAAATGAAGCAAAAATAATAGATGCTAGAGTTATAACTGAATAATTTTTACTTCTGTTTTTAAAAGCCCTTTCAAATCAAAATTCGGGTCTTCGAGTTCCTTATATTTTTGAGAAACGTCAATATTATTTTCAATAAGTTTGGCGATTACCGATAACTCACTGGTTCTGTTTATTAAAGTCGCGCCCACAAGTTCTTTGCCAACAATAATTATGCGGGCGTAGGAATTTATTTCCGGATAACCGCGCTTGATTATTATTCTGTCCTGGCCGGGCCTGGTATCTCCGACAAAAGCGACGGAGATCCCCATTCCTTGAGTCGTATAAAACGAAACGAATTTAAACGGCTCGTGAACGCCGGCCATATTTAACCCGGCAATCCTTCCCTGCTCATGGGCATTCACCCAGTTGCCAAGCTGGATATTTTCTTCCAAAAGCAGGTCGTTGTATTCGGCAATGTCTCCAGCAGTCCACACGTCAGGCAAATTGGTTTGAAGATATTCATCCGCTAAAATTCCCCGGTTTGTTTTTATTCCCGATGAAGCAAACCAGTTAAAATCGCAAGCTACTCCGATTCCGCAAATAACCATATCGCACTCTATTTTCCTGCCGTCTTTTAAAACAATACCCTCAACTTTATTCTCGCCTACAACTTCCTGGACTTCGGCGTTGTTTATTATTTTAACGCCGCTCCCAGTAAGGACTTTTTCAATCATTTTGCCGGAGGCTTCATCTAAAGTCGGCTCCCAAAAATAATTTTCCCTAATAACAACACTTGTATCTATTTTCGCCAAAGCAAACAAATCCGCCATTTCAAAACTAATAAACCCTCCGCCGATAGTGACGGCGCGCTTTGCGGATTTTATCGCCTCCATTATTTTCTTTCCGTCGTCAATGGTGCGCAAATAATAAACGCCCTCTCTTTCGGATCCGGGAATGCCCCATTTTCTGGCGCAAACTCCGGTGGCAATAAGCAGTTTTTCATAGCCTAATTCCGAGCCATCGGATAGTTTTACAATTTTTTTATCGGCATCAAGCGACGCGGCTGTTTTACTGCCAAAAAAAGTTATATTGTTTTTCTCGTACCAATCCTGGCCTCTCATCCAAACTTTATCAAAAGGAATTTTGCCCAAAAAAAAGTCGGGCTTTGACAACATCACACGCGAATATAAGGCGTACGGTTCGCTGTTTATAACAGCAATCGTGGCGCTTACGTCTTTTTGTCGCAATGTTTCAGCCGCCGTAAAGCCCGCAACTCCCCCGCCCACAATTACATACTTATATTTTTCCATTTTAATTTATGTTGTTTTAAACAATAATGTTCTTGAGCGCGGCTCCGCGACTGAGCGGGCACGGTGGTCGCCATAGGCGACCGAGCGAAGGAGCGGCGCCAGTGAAGCCGCTCGCTGGGAGGCTGAACGGTAGCGAAAGAATATTATTGTTTAAAATATTTATGGATAAACCTGCTTACCTTCTTTGTCAAAAAGCAAAATTGCTTTAGTGGGGCAGGATTCGGCGGCCATTTTTAAAGTTTCATCGTCCGCCGTGTCGGCTCCTATTACCACCGCTTTATTTTCGTTATCCAACTCAAATGTGGAGCCGGAAACGGCAATGCAAGATGCCGCGCCTATGCAAAGATCGCGGTCAATAATGATTTTGCTTATGTTTGAATCCGCGCGATTTCTAATATATTCTTTTTGGTTTGCCATTTTAAAATTTATATTATAACGACTTTTTTAATTTCGGGAATTTCTTCTTTAAGAAGCCCCCCTATCATTTTATTATAAGTTAAATCGGATAAAGGGCAATCTTTGCAAGCGCCAAAAACCTGTAAAAAAACGTCATTGTCTTTAATTTCCACAAACACAACATCACCTCCGTGCATTTTAATATACGGCCGTACTTTGTTCAAAATTTCTTTAACCTTAGCTTCCATAACTAATACTTTTATAATTATTCTCTAATTATTTTTTAACCAATATCTCCTATCCTATCTGATTAATTAACGATCGTGAATTAATCCGATAGGCTAAAAATTATTTTATTTGCTTTAAACTTCCAGTTTTACTTATCTCAAATATTTCCACATAAGACAAGAGGTTTAGATTCCTAAGTTGTTTAATAAATTCTTCCGGAATTTTTGTTTTGCCGATCCAAACACTTTTTTGGAGCATATTAAATTCCAAATTTACTAATATTCTTCTGATCCAATCGCGCATTTTCCTTTTTTTCTCTGGTATGTCGAAAACTACAATTTTCACTAAATTATCCCTTTTTATCTCGTAATTATCAGTTAATATTCTTAACTCAAGCTTTGCCAAACTATTTTTTCCCTTATCTGTTAGGCGAAAAAATTTTTTTCTTTTTTCCCCAAATTCTTCTACGAGATCGTCTTTTCTTAATCTATAAATTAGATCGTTGAAATTTAGCCGTTCTCTCCTTTCTATCTCTCTATTTTCTCGTTCTTGATGATATCTTTCCGCTGTTTTCAATCCCCTATAAAGTGATGTTCCGTACGGCATTGTAAAAATAGAAAATAAATCTCCTGCTGTGCGGGTTGATTCTGAAAGAAATTCCAAAATTTTTAACCGTTTTTCTCCTCGCATTTACTTAATGCTATCGTACTAATTTACGATCGTCAAATAGTCCGATAGATAAAGATTATCAAAAGTGACTCTAATTGGTTAATGAGACTTCTTTCCCGAAATACTTTTCCCTGTAAAATCTCAGTAGCTGTTCGGCTTCGTCGAGGCACGCGGGATTTCCGATCCCGACTTTTGTCCTTTTTTGAAGGCCCTCGATTGTTTTTACACCTTCGATAACCGCGGATTCGATGTCCGCTTCCGTGACTTTAGTGTCCGGGTCAATAACTCGTGAACCTTCCACGATAATTCTTTCGTATTGGCCGGTTTTTTTAAACCAATCGTTTATCGCCGCTCTAAGCGCTTTATCGCCCAAAACCGAGCAGTGAATTTTTCTGTCCGGAAGCCCTCCGAGCCGTTTCATTATATCTTTAGGCTTAATTTTTAACGCTTTGTCTATTTTCATGCCGCCTTTCTCGGTTGCCATAACCGAAAGCATGGAAGTGGCGGCGATGGCGCTGGCGCAGCCGAATGTCCGCCATTTGAATTCAATAATCCTGTCTTTTTTAGGATCGATTTTAAGCCACACGCGCATAACATCGCCGCAAGCAGGAGAACCAACAATTCCTTCAGCGTCGAATTTGGCGCTGTCAGGATTTTCCCACAATAAATTTTTGGGCTTAAAAAAATGTTCTTTTACTTCTTTTGTATAAACCCAGTTTCCGCCGGTGAATTTATTAACAACGTCCGGGGTTTTCTTTTTTGCGGTTAACGATTTTTTTGACATGTATTATTTCTTTTTTAAAAAATGCGGGGTTTTGCCTCCGACAAAGGCTTTTGGCTGGCTGATTTTTTGAGGATTTTTAATTTTTAAATTCAAAGGGGAAATCTGGCGGAGTTTTTTGACCATTTCAGGCAAATTTTTCAAAACATAATTCACGTCCGAATCTTTCGTATATTTTCCGAGTGTAAACCGGATACTGCCGTGGATATATTCGTAAGGCCGGCCAAGCGCGGCTAAAACATAGGACGGTTCCAGACTTTCGGAATTGCAGGCGGAGCCAGTACCAACCGCAATTCCCTTTTCATCCAAGTATAATAATAACGCTTCCCCCTCAATATCTAAAACGGAAATATTTAAAAAATTAGGTAAACGGTTTTTAGGATGGCCGTTTAAAATAATCCTAGGAATGGTTTTAAAAATTCCTTTTCCCAATTTGTCTCTTAATTGTTTTACGTGTTTAAATTCCGCTTTTTTATTTTTCTGCGCCAGCGCCATTACTTCGCCGAAACCGACAATTGCCGGAACATTTTGAGTCCCCGATCTCAAACTTTGCTGTCCGCCGCCGTAAATTATGGGTTTTATTTTTATTCCTTTTTTTATATATAATCCGCCGATGCCTTTCGGCCCGTAAATTTTATGCGCGGACAAAGTCATTAGATCAACTCCCAATTTTTTTACATTAATATCGAGATATGGCGCGGCTTGACTGGCGTCGGTGTGGAAATAAGGCGGATAGCCACTAGCCACGAGGGTATAGGGTTTAGAATATTTTTTTTCTTTAAATTTTTTTATAATATCGGCTATTTCTGCGATTGGTTGAATTGTGCCGGTTTCGCTGTCCGCGTAAGTTATAGAAACCAAAATCGTTTTTGAATTAATTTCTTTTTTTAGTTTTTTTAAATCAACCAAGCCAAACTTATTAACCGGAATTTTTACAATTTCAAACCCTTCTTTTTTTAGCGCATCGCAAACGGACATTATGCCTTTATGCTCAACGGCTGAAATTATAATTTTATTGCCAAACTCTTTATTGGCGCGGGCTATGCCGGCTATCGCCAAATTATCCGCTTCGGTAGCTCCGCTTGTGAAAATAAATTCATCAGGCGCGCAATTCAAAGCTTTAGTTATTTTATCAGTCGCTTCGCCAACCGCCTGATTGGCTTTGCGTCCGGCTTCGTACAAATTAGACGGATTGCCAAAATTATCCTCAAGATAAGGCTTCATTTTTAAAAAAACCTTTTTATCTAAAGGAGTTGTGGCGGCGTAATCAAAATAAAACCGCTTTCTTTTCATATTCTTTCATTATACTGAAATTCGGCTTGTTTCAAACTTTATTTGAAGTCAAAAAAACTAAAAATATTGCTATTTGAAATTAATGGTATTATTATAAAAACAATGGCAGAAAATCAACACATAGAAATTTCTTGGACCTCGCTTTGGAGAGTCCTGTTTATGCTGATTTTAGCCGTTGCCCTTTATCTTATCCGCGACATTTTTGTGGTCTTTCTACTGGCTATAGTAATTTCTTCGGCCATTGACGCGCCTTTGACCTTTCTGGAAAAACGCAAAATCCCCCGAATTTTAGGGCTTATTTTCATTTTTATAACATTTTTCCTTCTTTTTGCGGTAGTTCTTTACACTATAATACCGATTAGCATCATCGAGCTTAGAAATATTTTCGCCAACCTCGATAAAATGCAGGGCGCGCTTTCCGGAGTTCCGGGAATCTCCAGAATAACGGCAAGCGCGGGGGAATTTTTAGACCGCTTGACTTCCATGTTTTTCAACGGCGACCTTTCAATCACCGGCCTGATTCCCTCGATATTTAAAAATATCGTTTTAGCAATAACAACCGTTGTCGTTTCTTTTTTCTTGGCATTAAATCGCGAGGGGGTTGAAAATTTTTTAAAATCTATCTTGCCGTCAAACCAAGAGGATTACGCGGTTAATGTATTTCATCGAACAAGGAAAAAAATCGGCAAATGGCTGCAAGGGCAAGTTATTTTGAGTTTCATAGTCGGCTTTGCCACTTTTTTAGGAATGAAAGCGTTAGGTGTAAATTTTAGTCTGGCAATAGGACTTTTGGCCGGACTTTTGGAAATAATTCCCTATATCGGGCTTATTGTCGCGGGAATTGTCGCGTTTTTAATGGCCGTTCCGATTTCTGTGGCGTTAGCAATTAAAGTGCTTATACTTTTCGTAATTCTCCATGAAGTCGAATCTAACTTATTAGTTCCGATTGTCATGAAAAGGACGGTTGATATTCATCCGGTTGTTGTTGTTTTCGCTCTTCTGGCCGGAGCGACTCTTGCCGGCTTTACGGGATTTATTTTAGGAATCCCTGTGGCGGCGGTGTTTCAAGAGCTTATAAACGACTGGACCGATAAAAAACACCGGCACCAGCGGCTGGCGGTTTAAGCTTCAACTTATAACTCGTAACCAATAACTCTTGATGAGAAAGAAGTTTTATATTACAACGGCGATTGCCTACACAAACGCTTCCCCTCATATAGGCCACGCCCTGGAATTCATACAGGCCGATGTTTTAGCCAAATATCATCGTAGTAAAAATGAGGATGTATTTTTTTTGACCGGCACAGACGAACACGGCCAAAAAGTTTATGAAGCGGCGAAAAAAAGCGGCAAGAGTCCGCAAGAATTCACAGATGAAATCGGCGCCGAATTTAAATCACTCTGCCAAAAATTAGAAATTTCCAACGACTATTTTATCCGGACCACGGACAAAGAAAAACACTGGCCGGGAGTCGCCAAACTTTGGAAGAAAATCGAGGAAAACGGCGATTTGGAAAAAAGAAAATATAAGGGCCTTTATTGCGTTGGCTGCGAAGAATTCAAAACCAAAAAAGTTCTTATCGATGGAAATAAATGCCCAATTCACTTGAAAGAAGTCGAAACTATTGAAGAAGAAAATTGGTTTTTTAAACTCTCCAAATATTCCCAAGTATTAAAAGAAAAAATTAAATCCGGAGAACTAAATATCGTTCCCGAATCCCGTAAAAATGAAATTCTCGCGCTCCTAAACGACGGGCTGGAAGATATTTCTTTTTCGAGAATAAAAGAAAAACTTTCCTGGGGCATTCCGGTTCCCGGCGATGAAAACCAAATTATTTATGTGTGGGGCGACGCGCTGCCAAATTATATAACCGGAATCGGATACGGATCTAATTCAAGCGAATTATTCGATAAATTTTGGCCTGCCGATATTCATTTAATAGGAAAAGACATTTTGAGATTCCACGCCGCGATTTGGCCGGCTATGCTTCTGTCGGCAAAATTGCCAATACCAAAAACCATAATGACCCATGGTTTCATCACTTCAAACGGCCATAAAATGTCTAAATCATTGGGAAACGTTATATCCCCTTTTGAGCTGATAGAAAAATACGGTGCAGAAGCCGTAAGATATTATCTGCTTAAAGAAATCCCAACGCTTGACGATGGCGACCTTACCGAAGAAAAACTCAAAGAACGGTACAATTCCGACTTAGCCAACGGACTGGGAAATTTTTCCGCGCGCGTCCTGACAATTGCCACAAAAATTGATTTGAAAGACTGTCAGCCGAAAGAAGAAATAATTTTAAAAATAAAAGAAGTGGAGAGCGCCGTTAATAAAAAAATAGATGAATTTAAACTCAACGAAGCTCTGGCTACAATATGGGGACTTATCGGATACGGCGACTCAATAGTCAACAACGAAAAACCCTGGGAAAACCCCGAGAACAAAAAAGATGTTTTGGCTGGCTTGGTTTTGTTACTCAAAAAATCCGCCGAGCTTCTTTTACCGTTTCTTCCTCAAACAGCTGATAAAATTTTAACCAGCATTCAAAATAACCAAAAAGGAGAGAATCTTTTCCCCCGCCTCAATAGCTTATAGCTTAAAGCTTTTAGCTTTTAGGAAGCTAAACCTCATGTCTAAAAGCTATCAGCTAACAGCTTATTTTATGCCTTTCTTATTCGATTCCCATACCCACCTTCAATTTTCGGCCTTTGATAAGGACCGCGAAGAAGTTATAAAGAGAACTCTGGACAGCAATATCTGGACAGTAAACGCAGGCAGCCAAAAAGACACCTCTGAAAAAGCGGTGGAATTAGCGAATAAATACTCTGAGGGCGTTTACGCCGCAGTCGGGCTTCACCCGATCCACACCAACAGCATTCATTTAGATCCGCAAGAAATCGGCGGAGGAAACGGTTTTAATTCGAGAAGTGAAAATTTTGATTATGAATTTTATAAAAAAATAGCCTTAAACGAAAAAGTCGTGGCGATCGGAGAATGCGGGTTGGACTACTATCGCTCCGCTCAAATTAAAAATTTAAAAATAAAAAATAAAAATGACGATTTAAGATTTGAAAATTTGAAAGAAATTCAAAAAAATACATTTGTTCAACAAATAAAACTGGCCAAAGAACTAAATAAACCTCTAATGATCCATTGTCGCGCCGAGCGCGACTCCAACCACGCTCAGCGTGGTGCCGCCACAAAAGCATTCTCCGACTTAATTCAAATCCTAAGTTCTAACTCCCAACTCCTAAATACTCCTCCGGGGATAATCCATTTTTTTACCGGAACCATTGAAGACGCTAGAACTCTTTTGGAAATGGGTTTTTATTTCACATTCGGAGGGTTAATCACTTACAATCGCCAATTTGACGAAATTATAAAATTTATTCCTTTGGAAAAAATTCTTTTGGAAACCGACGCCCCGTATGTCGCGCCCGAACCGCATAAAGGCAAAAGAAACGAACCGATTTACATAAAAGAAACTGCCCAAAAAATGGCGAAAATAAAAAACATTTCACTGGAAAAAATGAGCGAGCAAACAACTCAAAACGCTTTTAAAATTTTCGATATTGGAAAATAATCTTGTTTTTTCGAAATTACCCTGCTACTCTTTTAAAAGCATATTGGAATAGAATTCTTTAAATAAGAGGGGGTGAGTTATGGCGATAGTTCAAAGTCTTTTTGCTCAAATGGCGACTTGTTCTAAAAAATGCTTTAACTCGACAACAATTAAAGAAAACCCGCGAGAGGTTGTGGTTTTATTAAAAAGACTGGGCAAGGCTCAAGGATTTTCTCCCAACCTTGTTTCTTCGGAAGAAAGAGATGGGAAACTGTATGTCAATTTCGTGGACTACAAAAAAGAGCCCGACAAAACAAAAGAAGTATTGAGCTTGAAGGAGGCTTTCATAAAAGTTCTACGACATCTTCAAATCAGCCACGAAACGACCGACAGTAAAGACACTTATATAGTAAACCTACCCCCACTGAAATAAAAGATGATTATTACCTCTAACCACCCCAACCCCCGCATCATAAAGGTGTTTTCGCCGGTTTCTTGCCGGTTTGTTGCCTTGCGATACGGGGGTTTTATTTGCATAAATGCTTAAAAAATATAAAATACTAAGAAATGCCCCGTAGTGAAAAACGATTAATTCCTTTTATCATTTATCGTTATTTTATCGGGACAAAAGATAAAAATCCCAAAACTAATCATTACATCATAGAATAAACGGGATAAATTAAATTTTTTAAAATTTAATTTGATATCGTTTTTCTACTACAGGGAATGGCTCAAATAGACAAAAAAACCTTGGAACATCTGGCAGATTTGGCCAGAATAAAAATAACCGAAAAAGAAGAGGATAAACTCGTTGAAGATCTTAAAAAAATCCTTAATTATTTTGAAGAGCTTCAGGCGCTGGATACTAAAAAAATTCCCCCAATGGCCGGCGGAACCGATTTGAAAAACATGACAAGAGAAGATGAAATAAATCAAGACTTGGCGAAAAGTCGGGAAGCACTAATAAATTTATTTCCTGAAAAAGAAGGTGATTTTTTGAAAATACCCCCTGTTTTTGAATAGTAGCTAGTAGCTAGTAGTTAGTAGTTAGGAGTTAGGAGTTGAAATGCATATGAATCTCACAAATTTGACTATTAAAAAATTTCAAGAAGGTCTTAAAAATAAAAAATTCTCCGTGTTTGAAATTGCCGAAGAATACTTTAAACACATCGAAAAAAAAGATCCGGAAATAAACGCCTACATCTCTCTTCTAAAAGAATCCGCCTTAAAAAAAGCCGGTGAGGCTGATATAAAAAAGGCAAAAGGAGAAACACTCGCCCCTCTAACGGGAATTCCTTTAGCAATAAAAGATAATATTTTGATTGAGAATGAAATTACCACTTCGGCTTCAAAAATCTTAGAAAATTACAAAGCCAGCTATGATGCAACGGTTATAAAAAAGCTAAAAAATGAGGGCGCTATTTTCTTAGGCAAAACCAATATGGACGAATTCGCCATGGGTTCGTCAACGGAAAATTCCGCTTTTAAAAAAACAAAAAATCCTCGCGACGTAAGCCGAGTGCCGGGAGGATCCTCGGGCGGTTCCGCGGCCGCTGTAGCGGCAGATATGGCTGTGGCAGGACTTGGGTCAGACACGGGCGGCTCAATAAGGCAGCCGGCAAGCTTTTGCGGAGTAGTAGGGCTAAAACCAACTTACGGAGCAGTTTCTCGCTACGGACTGATGGCGATGGCTTCAAGTTTAGACCAGATAGGGCCAATAACCAAAACAGTCGAAGACGCGGAAATATTATTTAACGCTATAAAAGGATTTGACCCGATGGACGCGACATCCCAACGACTAACAACCGACAACCTACAACCTACAACAACAAAAAACTTAACAATCGGGTTGCCAAAAGAATACTTCATAAAAGAAGGGCTGGACGACCAGACGACAAAAGCCATTAGCGAAGCAATTGAGTCGCTAAAAAAAGCCGGTATAAAATTTAAAGAAATAAGTTTACCGCACACTAAATACGCTCTTTCTTGCTATTATATTATTATGCCCGCGGAAGTAAGCGCTAATTTAACCAGATTCGACGGCATACGCTACGCGCGAATAGCGGGCCGCGGATCGCAAACTGAAACCTTGAAAGAAATTTATTTCCGACAGCGGGGGGAGGGCTTTGGCCCAGAAGTTAAAAGAAGAATCATTTTGGGAACATTTGTTTTGTCTTCCGGATATTACGACGCTTATTACGCCAAAGCCCAAAAAGTAAGAAATTTAATTAGAAAAGATTTTGACAAAGCGTTTGATCCGTCGGCTGGCGGAGTTGATGTTATTTTAACTCCGGTCTCTCCCACTCCGGCTTTCCATTTCGGCGAAAAAACAGATGATCCTCTGAAAATGTATCTTTCGGATATATTTACCATTCCGGCAAACTTAGCGGGACTTCCGGCAATATCCATTTCGACAAGGCCCATGGAGAACCCGCCTGTGGGGTTTCAGCTTATAGGCAAACATTTTAAAGAAAATGATATTTTAGAAATTGGAAAATTATATGAATCCCGTTAGAAGTCGCATCCGCGCTTGCGCGTCCGAAGGACCTGTGGGCGGGCTACTTCTAACGGGATGAACCTCGTATATAATTTATTTATTTTTACATATTTATGGACACGTTAATTTTATCTATTAATAAATTTGTCGCGGAGTTTTTTGCCAATTTGGTTAATTTTTATCTAGACAAGCTTTGGCTGTTAAATTTTATAGCTTTTATCTTATCGGCTATTCTTTTTTGGCTGGTAATTTTTTATATTATAAAACTCAATCTCTTCGATGAAAAAGTGGCGGCTCTGGAAGTTAAATATTTTGGGCTTCGGGATTTTGGAAAACGATACTCCGTAAAAGCCTGGAAAACAATCAAAAAACGCCTTGAAACAAAAGACGAAAAGCAGATAAAGGCGGCCTTAACCGAGGCGGATAAAATTTTAGATGAGATTTTAAAAGCAGGCGCATATCCTGGAGAAGATCTGGAAGAACGTTTAAGTCATTTAACATCGGAAAAAATAACTAATAGCCAAGAACTATTGGAAGCCCACAAAATCGCCGCTAGAGCCAACGAAGAAGATTTTAAAATTACTTTTGAAGAGGCAGTCAATGTTCTAAAAGTTTATCAACAATCTTTTAGGGAATTCGGTTTGATTGAATAACAGAATGAGTAAGAGTGAGCCTGTTTAAGATAAATTTTTATATGCGGAGCAAACAGACATCCAAAAGCGCGGTTTCGTAATCTATTCGGCCCGACTTTACCAAAACATCGTAGTCGGCCATTTTTTTTAATAAATCAAAGCTCAAAAAGCGGTTAGCGGCCAGGAAATTAAAAATCATGGCTGGTTCTTCGTGATTCAAAAAAAGGCTTTCCAAGTTTTTTAATTTTTCAGACAAACTTCCCTTATTAGAAACAGCGTTTATAAAATTATAGATGTCGGAAGATTTAAAAAAATCTCCGGCTCTTTCAAGATCGCTGACTTCTATTTTAGCGGGCTCTTGATAAAGAGATTGAAGCTTATCAATTTCGGTAATCAACCCCCAAGTATTGTTTTTGAAAAAAGCGGAAAGAAAATTTTCCGCGGCAAGACTGAATTCCACTCCTCTTTTCTTCGCTTCATTTCTTATGAAAAATTTCATTTTCCCCTCGTCAAGTTCAGTGAATTCTTGAATTTTAATCGCCTCGTCTAAAACAAATTTAAATTCGTCGGGAAGTTCGCGGCTGTCGGAAATAATTAAAATCACGTTTTCGTTTTTGATATTTTCTTTTAAAAGTTCTTTGAACGATTCTGAATTTTCCTCTCCAAGACTAAAAGCATTTTCTAATACGGCAAGTTTTTTTCCTTCAAAAATAAGTTGCTGGCCGGCAAAATCCTTGAAGCGGTAAAACTCTTCGTTATCTTCAAAATCAAATTTCTCCAAAGAAAAAAGGGATTGCCTCTGTCCATAGTTTTGGCTTATTTCTTTTAATTTTTGACTTCGCCTGTAATTGTCCGGCCCGTAGAGCAAGATAATCATTTTTTTAAAATTCTAACTTATGATGCCGCCGCCCAGCATTTCCCCTTTCTTATTATACAATACCGCTGACTGGCCAGGGGCCACGAATTTTTGACTAGAATCAAAAATTAGCTTATAGCTGTCAGCTTTTAGCTTATAAAGGGAAGCGGGAGAAAGCGGCTGCCTGTATCTTACTCTTGCCAAAACCTCCATTTTTTCTTTGGGAACTTCTCCACTTATCCAATTAACCGCTTTTAAATAGGCTTCTTTTTTAAATAAGTTTTGGTCATCGCTGCCTTGGGCAACTTTTATGACATTATTAACCGCATCCTTTTCCGCCACATAAAAAGGACGCTTCCCGGCAATGCCGAGCCCATGCCGCTGGCCAATGGTATAAAAATAAACTCCCTGATGCTCGCCTATTTTTTTTCCTTCCAAATTAACAATCTTTCCTTTTTTGGGTGAAATGAATTTTTTTAAAAAAACCTCCATCGGAACTTTTCCTAAAAAACAAATCCCCTGAGAATCTTTTTTCTCGGCCGTAGGCAGCCCGGCTTTTTTGGCGATTTTTCTTACCACCGGTTTTTCATAATCGCCGATGGGGAACAAACAACGTTTGAGCTGATTTTGTTTTAAAGTCCACAAAAAATAAGATTGGTCTTTGTTTTTATCCTTGGCCTCCCTTAAATAAAAACTGGCGAGTTTTTCGGGGGTTTTTGAGCGGAATGTCTCGGAGGCTAATTCGGCTTGGCCCCCGCCGTAGGCGGGGCGAATAAGCCGAGAGCCAAGGCCGCTTCTTGCCGCTGGAGCAAGAAGACGGCCGGTTCCGCGAAAAATATCCCGAAAACCAAGCCTCACGTAATGCCCGGTTGCCACATAATCCGCTCCCAATTCAATCGCTTTTTTAAAAAACAATCCGAATTTTATTTCTTTATTGCACATCACGTCCGGATTGGGAGTAATTCCTTCTTTATAAGACCTGACAGTATAATCAACCACGAGTTTTTTATATTCATTTTCCAAATCAACCACATAAAAAGGAATGTTCAAATATTCGACAACCCGGCGGGCGTCTTCAGATTCTTTTTCCTGACAGCCGTCAACATTATAACCCCTTATAAAACAGCCGATAACCTTATATCCTTGTTTTTGCAACAAAAAAGCAGCCACGGAGCTATCTACTCCTCCGGACATCATCACAAAAACAACTGATTTTTTTAAATCTTTTGCATCCATGGAGAAATAGTAAAGCCAGAGGCTTATTTATTCAAGTTCGGCCTTAAAGACCGCCCTTTTCTGCCCTTTCCGCATACCCTCCACTTTGAGTATTTATTTTAATAATGTCCCCTTCATTTATAAAAAGCGGGACGGCAACTTTGATGCCGGTTTCAATAATCACGGTTTTTGTTCCGCCTTGAGCAGTGTTGCCTTTTATGGCCGGAGGCGCTTCAATAACCTTATAATCAACTTTTATCGGAATTTCGATGCCGATTATTTTTTCGTCGAATTTTATCGCCATAACTTCTAAATTATTTTTTAAAAAATCTTTAATCGAACCGATAAATTCTTCTTTCAAACTAAACCGATTTTTGGGATTATTTGCTTCCGTGAACCAAAATTCTCCCCGATGAGAATATAAAAATTGGGATTTCTGCCTTTCAATTTCCGCCTCTTTTATGTCGTCGGACGGCTGCCAAGAACGTTCGGAAATGCTACCGGAAATTAAATTTCTAAGTTTGGTTTTAACCACGGGCTTTCGCTGCTGCATTCTTAAAAATTCATATTCCAAAACCACGCATGGCTGGCCGTCAATAATTACGCAGGTTCCGGGTTTTAAGTCGGTATAAAGCATGATAAAATTCTTAATATTTAATATAATCGCAATGACTAAAACTTTTATCTGTCATTGCGAGAAGCGAAGCGACGAAGCAATCTTTACAATTCATAATATAAATCTTTCCATTCTTTATTTATTTTATTAATCAAGTTAATCTTTTTCTGCCTTGAGCCGCTTTTGATTTGTTTCTCTCTTGAAATCGCGTTATACGCATTATCGTATATTTCGTAATAAATAAGTTTATTTACATTATACTTTTTTGTAAAGCCATTCATTAATTTATTTTTATGTTGATGAGCCCTCTTTTTTAAATTATTGGTGATGCCTACATAAATAACTGTATTAGCTTTATTGGTCATAAAATATACAAAATATTGCTTATCCATAGAACAACAAAATATTCTCGGAAAGAAAAGAGATTGCTTCGCTACGCTCGCAATGACAGAACTATTCCTATTGTTCTGGGTTCTTTTCTTCTGCTGAAGGTTTTCCTTCCTCTGTTTTATTTTCCAGCGATTCTCTGATGGATTTCTGCAAATCCCCGATATCCACATTGGGCCTTTCTTTTTGGATAACGTCTTTTTTTATTCGCATCGCTTCATTTTTTATAATCCCCCCTCCATCTAAAACTTCCCTAACTGGCCTCTCTTCGCGGCGAAATACTTTATCCTGGGCGGAAGCAACTCCGGCGCTCCACTCGGAAGCGATTTTTTCTTCAACAATCGATCTTGCAACGCTGTATTTTCTCCGGCTATTTTCGATAAGAACGTCCGAATACGATTCACCGATCATTGAAATCGGCGCCAGCGCGGCGGCTGAAAACGGCTTGCCGGAAACGCCATCTATTAAAAGCTTTAAATAAATATGGTAATTAGGAAGATTAACCAAATCATTGACTTCAAATTCGGGCATAAATTGCTTTTCTAAAAACTCGGCGTCAAAAGCTCCGACCCTAAAAAGAATCACCGTGCCTACGTTTCCGAAAATAGCCGCCCTGACTTTTTCATCAAGCTGTTCTATATATTGATGCGCTAAAGTCAAATTTAGGGCGTATTTTCTGGCCTCCGATAAAATATTGGCGAATGATTCGGTTGAAAAATTCTGAAACTCATCCACATAAAGATAAAAGTCTCGGCGTTTATCCACGGGAATGTCAATTCTAGACATCGCCGCCATCTGAAGCTTGGTTATCAGCATCGCCCCTAAAAGAGCAGAGTTATCCTCGCCTATCCTTCCTTTTGACAAATTAACGATTAAGATTTTTCCTTCATCCATTATCTTTCTCAAATCAATCGTTGAATGGGTTTGGCCAATGATGTTTCTTACTAAAGGATTAGAAACAAACTGGCCGACTTTGTTTTGAATGGCCGCCACCGCTTCCACTTCAAAACGCTGGGAATAGCGGGAGAATTCATTTTCCCAAAAAGCTTTAATAACGGGATCCTGGACATTGTCAACGATTTTTTTACGGTAATCTTTGTCCGAAAACATCCTCATTATCCCCAAAAGAGTTGATTCCGGAAACTCTAAAAGCGCCAACAAGGTATTGTTCAAAATATATTCCATTCTGGCCGACCAGGCGTCAACCCAAATCTTTTTAAAGACGCCCATTATGCCGGATGCGATAAGGTGCCGATATTCCATTCCTACTTTTTCCAAAGGATTGAAAGCGATCGGATTATCTACGTCGGCCGGGTTAAAATAAATAACATCATCAACGCGCTCTTCGGGAATAAATTCCAAAATTTTTTCGGCAAATTCTCCGTGAGGGTCGATAATGCCCACGCCGCGACCCGCGCGGATATCGTCAATAACCATATTTTCAAGCAAGGTCGTTTTGCCGGTTCCGGTTTGGCCGATAACATACATATGCCTTCTTCTGTCCTGGGCTTTGATGCCAAATTTAACTTCTTGATTTCTAAAATTTGTTTTTCCGATTACTGTTATGTCATCCATATAAATTTAAATATTAAATATCAAAATTAAAAATGGCAGATTAAAATTTAAAGTTCATTAATACCATCGTAGACGATTGCCAAAATTTTACATTTTGATTTTTAAATTTTACATTTTTATTATTGGCAGTCCTTTTGGCGGGCCGCCTTTTTTAGTATCCAAACGCCTGAGCTGAGGAGTTTCAATCGTCAAGCTCGGGAAGTGATAAATAGTCGCGAGTTCTTCTGTATTTAAAACAGGAAATTTTTCCTTTTTTTCCCAATTTGTTTTGCCAAATCTGCGATTTATATAAGCAAAATAAATCGCCCGTTTTTTTGTAAATTCCATCATTTTTTTATAGCGGGAGCTGATTTTGGATAAAAAATTACCCACTCCCGTTATTTCCCCGCCAGGCTTGAAAGAATTTATATCAGAGGCTCCAAATTGCTGAAAAGTGCCCAGTATTGAAGCGATGTTTAACGGAGTAAAAGCCTCTTTTTGGTCTATATAAATAATCCTGATAACGGTTTCAAATCCCAGTTTCGCGGTTTTTCCGTTAATGGCTTTTACTATATTTTGTTCGACGGGAGTCAGGAATTTAGAAGCTGGCTTTTCTTCCTTTTTTTCTTCGCCCCAATTAACATCGGTAAATGGCGCTTTGAAAAAATTGGCAACCCACATATTAAACTCGCCCCAAACACTAAATTTATTTTTGTCTTCTTTTTTACGGCCGGCTATTTCGGAAATTTTATCCTCCCCTTCTTTTTGCCAGTCGTTTCCCGTCGGTTTTCCGGTGCCGGCGATTATCACCTGGTACCATATTCTTTCTCCCTCCTTTAAATTAGAAATAACTTCGACAATGTGCGCCAGCGGATCGATTCTTTTTTCTTCTTCTGTTTCTTCGAAATACGCGTAGGTTTTTATGGGATAATAATTTTCCCTGTTTAAAATAAAGTTTGTTCCCCAAACCTCGTATTCGCTGTTTGGCAAATGAATCGGCGTGGATTTTGCGTAATCAAAAGAGTCGTGTATCTCCGCGTTGGGATACTGGGCATAAATCGCCACTTCGATAAGTTTTCTCAGTCGCGCCGGGTGATAAATATAAAACCGGACGCCGGCGGAAGATCCTTCAATTTCAAAAGAAGCGAATGTTTCAACTTTTCCCAAAACGTATTTTTCCCAATTTTTAAAAGCGCCGAAAGAGTAAATGGAATACATCGCCGCAAAAATTTGCTCCATCGCTTTTGCGGTTATAAAAATATTTTTTGGGATTTTAACTTCCATTATCTTAAAATCCATTTTTTTTATAAAAGCCCGGCGGATAAAACGAAGTCTTAACTCCCAGAAAAGAACGAATAAAATAGCGGGAATTATAAACCACCCCGCGTAAGATAAAATAACGCCTAGGCTCTTAAAAAAATTAAGTTCTAAATCAAGAAGAAAATTACCTGTCATTTTTTAATTATAAGATATTTTGGAGCAAAAATCACCGCTAAGTCATTCCGAAGCGAAGCGAGGAATCTCAGCGAGATTCTTCGCCCCTCTAAGCGAGACTCTGAATGACTAAAAGAAAAATAAATTAGGAGCGGACCAAACGATATCTGCCGTCAGGAGTCCTTTTAAAATGTTTTTTGTTCTGAAGATTAAGAAGTATTGTGTTGGTCTTTAAAATTCTCTGCTTGGAAATATGGTCCATTATTTCGTCTTTGCTAAGAGGCCCTTTGTCTTTTAAAACTTTTACGATGATTTCCCGGCAAGTTCCGGGCAAGTATCCATGTTCTTTTAAAGCGTAAATTCCTCTGCCAACCAAAACCACCCGGTTGTCTTTGATAAGCTCGTTATGAACCGTTTGCGCGTAGGCGCGTTTTCTGGCGTCGCTCCACTTGTTTATCAAATCGGAAAGATCGCGAAAATGAAGAGGCGTTCCCTGTTTTTTCAAAACCAAATAAGCTTTGCTTCTTATTGTTTTGGGATTAATTTCTTCCCAGTGGCTAAGCCCGAAATCATTGAAAGGATTGACTCCGAATTTTTTTGAAGCGATTAAATAATTCAATGCCACAAATTCGCTAAGTTTGTGATTTCTGGCTAATTCTTCGACAAGCGGCGCGAACTTATTTTGAAAAACAAGATGTTCTTTTTTATCGGCAAAAAATTTAGCGGCGTTTTTAACAAATTCATGGGCATTATCTAAAGCAGGTTCGTCAACATAATAAAAATCGAAATAATCATCGTCAGACTCATAAAGCGTAGGAGAACCGGAGACAGCGAATAAAAAGCGAGCCTGTTTGAAGCCCAAAGAATCATCGCCGAACAAAAATTTCAAATCATCGACAAAATAATCCTCTCTTTTGAGACCGCCGACGCTTCTAAGATGATCAAGAGACTTTTTAATAATCCCCAGAACATCATTTCTGGAATTTACCCGCTCGGCAATTAATACCAAAGCATCCGCTTCGATTTGGCGGACTCGTTCTCTGGTAATTCCGTATTCTTCTCCCAAATCCGCCAAAGTTCTTGTTTCGCCGTCTTTGGACAAACCAAAACGACCAACTAAAATGTCCTGTTGGCGCTCTGAAATATCGCTAATTAAGCTGCTTATAATTTTAGAAACTTGGGTCATTCTCAGTACTACAACTTCGATTGTTTTTATATTGATTCTCGAGGTTGTTATTAATTAAATAATTTTATTCTTTTTACCCAATACTAATATGCTTTTAATTCTCAAAAAAGAAAGAATTTGTCGAAGTTGTAGTACTGGACATTTTTTAAACTCTACTAAATTTGTTCCAAATTGTCAATAAGGGACTGGCAATAAATATTGAGGAATATGTTCCAAAAATCGTGCCTACTAAAATCGTCAAAATAAAATATTTAAGAGAAACCGGGCCAAAAACGAAAAGCGCCACTAATACTAAAACAAGAGTTAAAGAGGTATTGATTGAGCGCGCCATCGTTTGATTGATGCTTTTATCAACCACTTCGTCAAAATCAATCTTTCCCCGGCTAAGCGTAAGATTCTCCCTTATCCGGTCAAAAACAACGATAGTGTCGTGAACCGAAAAACCCATAACAACCAAAAGCGCGACTATGAAATTAGTATCCATTTCTATTCCAAATTTTTTCCCTAAAATCGCCAACATGCCGGCGGGAATAATAACGTCGTGGAAAAGAGTTATCAGCGTTATTACTCCGTATTTCCAAGACTTAACCGGAAAAGAAACTTTTCTAAACGCGTAGGCGACATAAATGGAAATTCCCAAAAGAACCAAAGCAATCGCCTCGTAAGCGTTGGTCTTCAACTCTTTTCCGATTGTCGGGCCGACAGATTCAAAACGAAGTTCTTCGATGTTTTTAAAATTGGATTTTAACGCGGTTAAATACTCCTGATGCTTAGCCTCGCTAATGTCGTTGGAACGCACCAAAAAACTTTGGCTGGACGGCTCCGGATAAACCGTTATGTTTTTAACATTTAAATTATTTTCAAAAAATGACTGTAGCTGAGGCGCGGCAATGTCGCCTTTTATTTGCCAAAGCGTTCCTCCTTCAAAATCTATTCCGGTTTTAAAACCGAATATTGCCATCATAACAATACTTAAAACAACAATTATTCCGGAAAATCCGAGAAAATATTTTTTGTTTTTAATTATATTCATAGAAAATTTAAAATTAAAAAATTAAAAATAAAAATGACAGATAAAAATTCAAAATTATTTTAACATTAAATAATTTTGGGGTCAGTTATTTTAGATTTTACATTGTCATTTTTCATTTTGATATTTACATTTTTCATTTTCTTACGAATGCCCTTAAAAATGTTTTAGTGATTGTTATCGCGGAAAACATACTCATTAAAACTCCGATTAAAAGCGTAAGAGCAAATCCCTTAACAAAACTGGAAGTAAACTCGTAAAGAATTATTGAGGTGATGATTGTGGAAATATTCGAATCGCGAATGGAAGCCCAAGCCCGTTTAAAACCCTCTTCAATGGCTTGCGCCTCAAGCAAACCCTTTTTCATTTCTTCCTTTACTCTTTCAAAAACCAAAATATTGGCGTCAACCGCCATACCTATTGATAAAACAAATCCGGCAATGCCCGCAAGAGACATAACAACAAAAATCTTAAAGATGGCGGCGGTTAAAACTATATAAATAAAAAGCGCAAAAGCGGCGAAAACTCCGTATTTGCGGTAATAAAATATAAGGAAAATTATTATCAAAATCGTGCCTATAAAACCGGCGTAAAGCGCTTTTTTCAGAGAGTCCTGGCCAAGACTGGCGCCGATGGTTTGCTGGCTTATCAAATTTATGGGAGCCGGAAGAGCGCCGGCGTTGAACCTTTGAACCATTTGCTTTGCATCATCAAGAGTAAAATTGCCGGTAATTACGGCCTTGCCGCCGGAAATTTTTTCCCTGACCGTGGGCGCGCTGACTAAATTATTATCTAAAAAAATCGCCAGCTGTTTGCCCACATTTTTAGCGGTTAACTCTTCAAAAATTTTGCCGCCCTCGTCGCTAAACTGAATGGCCACTTGCGTTGCGCCGGTAGTCTGGTCAATATCGAGCTGAGCGTTTTTAACATAACGGCCGTTTAATTGAGTGGGGACGAAATCCACGTTTTCGTCCTTCAGAATTGTGGACGTGCTCCCCTGGGACGGCTTTTGAACAACTTCCCTGAAATCCAAAAATGGAGTAAGCCCTATTTGTTTCACCGCCTCGGAAACGTCTTTTATTCCGGCAAGTTCGACAATAAGCCTGTGAGAATCGCCCTGCTGGGCAGAAGTGACTCTAGGCTCGCTAACGCCAAAAAGATTGATTCTTTTTTCAATAACATCTCGAAGGCCGCTCAAAACCGAATCTTGATCTTTTGAATCAACCTTGGACATATCAACCTCGTAAACTAGGTGACTGCCGCCCACAAGATCCAACCCCAGACGCCAAGGCCTGTATTTTGCGCCAAGCCACTTAGGCGCGACAAAAATACCGCCGATAACGGCCAAAACCAAAATTATAACCAATAAAAAAATAATTCGTTGCTTATTCATCCCGTTAGAAATGGCGCAAACACCATATTTTTACAACAACTTTTTTTGTATAAATTCATAAATTAGCAAATTTTATTATTTAATCCCATTTCTAACGGGATTCATCTTGAGTCAATTCAATATTTCGCATTTTTAAATAATTAAATCCCGTGTTTAAAAATAAAATTAATGAAATTAAAGCCGAAACCAGACAATACAAACAAAATTGATTCAATAAAAACGCTTGAATATATACCAAATATAATGAAAAAGCAAAACCGAAGGCGGTTAAAAAGAAAATGGCTTTTAAAGCCAGGTCCCTTTTAACATCCACCCGTTCGACAGGCCCTTCCACCTTGAGCTCAGGGTGGATGTCTCGCCGAGCCGAAACATCCACATAATAAACCGAAAGCAAAAAAATTGTCAAATAAAAAACCGCGCCCAGCAAACTTATCGGCGCTCCGAAAATTTTTGAGTAAGAAGAATTTATAACTCTATTACAGTTTTCAAAAAACGCGCAGCTCAAAGGGCTGCTTAGGTAAATTTTAGCGGTTACGTACGCCGCGTCGACAAAGCCCGCAAAACTTAAAATTAAATAAGACCACAGAGACCATTTAGGGATTTTAAACATATTTATTTTCCTATCCGAGTTTCTATTAGCGACTTGAATTCTTCATAGTTTTGAGGATTGCTTATTTTCTTTGAATTCAAGAAAAAGGTGGGGGTGTAGGTTAGTTTTGATTCTTCGCCGCTTGCATAATCGCTTTCGATTTTTGTTTTGGTTAAATCCGAATTAAAGTCGCTTTTGAATTTTTCGATATTCAAACCCAGCGACGTCGCGTATGAAACAAAATTTTCTTCCGCATTACTATTGTCTGCCCATTCGTTTTGCTTTTCAAAAATCAGGTTTTCCATTTCCCAAAATTTTCCCTGTTTCCCCGCGGCTTCCGCGGCTTGGGCCGCAACTCGCGCGTTTTTATGCTGAGGCAAAGGAAAATGCCGATAAACTATTTTCAAATCATTGGGAAAATCCTTATTAAGCAGCGTTATAATCGGCGCGTAAGCCTTGCAAGCCGGACACTCGAAATCGCTGTATTCAACCAGCGTTACTTTGGCGTTTTTAGAACCTAAATACCAATCATTATCAGAAACAGGGATTGCTAGTTCGTCCGAAGAAGCCGGCACGGGCCTGGTAATAAATCCGACAATCGCCAAAACAACGGCAAATATTCCCAAAGCAATCAAAGACCATATCAAAAAACGATATTTCATGAGCTTTATACTAGATTAATTTTATTAAGCGCACAATCCCCAACCGCAGCTCGGACATTTTAAACACCCCTCTTGCCTTGCCAAAGGAGTTTTGCAAGACGGACAATTTTTAAGCTGGTTGTTCGAATTCGAAGAAGAATCATTATTGCCGTTATCGGGCGCCGGAGAAAGCCCCAAACTGGACATACCTAAAATTGTTCCGGCTTTGTGATAAACCGCCAAGCCTTTGGCTTTTTCGTCTTTTATCGCGACAAGTTCGCTGTCTTTTGTTTCTTTTTTGTCATGCTTCTTTTCGTATTTTTTAATGGTGCCGGTCAGCACTTGAGTCTTTAGAGATTTGTCGCGATAAACAGTCACTCCCTTACAGCCTAAATCATGCGCGAAAATATAAATATCTTTGATGTCTTCAAAGGTGGCTTCGGCGGGAAGATTTGTCGTTTTAGAAATTGAAGAATCGGTCCATTTTTGGAAAGCCGCCAAAACTTTAACGTGATCTCTGGGAGAAATATCCATAGCGGTAACGAATATTTTTTTAAGCTTCGGCGTAATATAATTTATATTTTTGACGCTGCCGGTCATGGCTGCCACGTCTTTTATAAGAGCTTCATCCATCAAACCTTCTTTTTGCATTCTTTCTTCAAAAACCGGATCTATGTAATAAAAACTTCCGATGGCCACGTTTTTTTCAAAAACCAAACTAAAAACCGGTTCGATCCCCGAAGAACATCCGGCAATCATTGAAATAGAACCGGTCGGCGCTATGACGGTCGTAAAGCCGTTTCTAATCCCGTCCTTTTTTATTTTTGAAGCAAGGGCTTTCCAATCGAAACTCCAAGAGTCTTTGTCTTTAAATGCCGAAAATGGAAGTTTGCCTTCTTTATAAAAAGATTTGTCAAACGAAGGCATTCTGCCGCGCTCTTTGGCTAATTGGACCGAAGCGACTTTGGAATGGTAATTTATAAATTCCATTATTTTTTCCATAAAAGAAATTCCCTCTTTGGAATCGTAAGGAATTTCCAATTCATACAAAAGATCTCCCAGCCCCATAAGTCCCAATCCCAATTTTCTGGTGTCTAAAGTCATTTCTTCAATTTCAGGCAAGGGATATTTATTAATGTCAACCACGTTGTCAAGAAAACGGGTGGCGATTTTTATATCGGCCTCAAAAGCTTGCCAATCAAAATAGGGTTTTTTCCCGCCGTTTCTTTTGAAATAACTCCAAACATTTAAAGAACCCAAATTACAGCTTTCGTTTGGATAAAGAATAACCTCCCCGCACGGGTTAGTGGCCTCAATAGGCCCAATTCCTTTTAGATACGGATTATATTCATTGATGCGGTCGTGGAACAAAACTCCGGGCTCTGCCGATTCCCAAGCCTGATAAGCGATCGCGTCTAAAAGACCCTGTGGTTCAATTTCCGCCACCACTTTTCCGCTTCTGGGATTAACCAAGGGATAAGGCTTTTTTTCTTCCAAACACTTCCAAAATTCCCCTTTTAACATCACCGAGATGTTGAAATTTTTAAGAGCCTTGTTGCCTTCTTTGGCGTGGACGAATTTTTCGATATCGGGATGATCTGAATTCAAAATACCCATATTGGCGCCTCGCCTGATACCCCCTTGTTTTATGACGTCGGTCATATTGTCGAACATCGACATAAAGCTCATCGGCCCCGAGGCGGTGCCTCCCGAACTCTTGACGAAATCTCCTTCCGGCCTAAGTTTAGAAAAATTATATCCGCAGCCGCCGCCTGATTTAAAAATAATCGCCGCCGCTTTCAAAGAATCCATTATTTTGTCGATGGAATCCTCCACTCCCAAAGTAAAACAGGCCGAACCTTGGCCTAAAATATTTCCGAAGTTGGCGATTGCCGGAGTGTTCGGCAAAAATCGGCGGTTCACCATCAAGTTGTAGTACTTTTCGATTTCCTCTTCGTATTTATCGAAATATCCTTTTTTGAATAAATCCAAAAATCCTTGCCAAGAAATTGTTATCTTTCTGTCCCTGTCAAATCTTTTGTACATTCTGTACAAACCGTCGAGATGAAAACGGTTAAGCTTGTATTTGCCGATGGAATATTTATCTTCATTTTTTATAAAATCAAATTCTTCCAAACGGTGCTCGGATGCGCCGCCCCGTTTTTGATAAACTTTGACGTCGTAAAAAAGAGAGGGAATGGTCGTATGAACCGCGACTCTTTGAAAAAGTTGCTTTGGAATTTCAAAAATAGAACCGTCTTCGTTTTTTCTTAAATATCTGCTGGCTAAAACTCTTAGAGCATTAAGGTCGAATTTTTTATCAACTTCGTCTATTTCGCTTTTGTTTAAAACCTGTTGCTTTTCTAAACGGATTTCGGCGCGGTGTTGACGATACAATATATAGGCTTTGGCGATTTTCGCGTGGGCGGTTTCGATTAAAACCTGCTCGACGGTGTCTTGGACTTCTTCAACGGTCGGCAGAGAATTTTTTTTGATTTTTTTTGTTAATTTATTAACAACTTCTTTCGCTAAAACCTCCGCTGTTTGCCAATTCGCTTCACCGACCGCCAAAGACGCCTTATAAATGGCGTTTATGATTTTTTCCGCCTTGAAAGGCACGACTTGTCCATTTCTTTTTTGAAGTTTTTTGAACATGATTGTTAATACAATCACCAATATCCACAAATAAAAGCGCGAACAACACTAATCAATTCGTGATATTCGTACCCAAATTTGTGCTGATTCGTGAAAGTATCGGTTATCGACGTTTTCTTCTTAAAAATGCGGGAATTTCCAGTTTTGATTCGTCTTCAATGTTTTTTTTCTTGTCCGAATTTTTTAAATTCGGTTTTTCGGAGCTTGTTTCAAGCGCGGAACTTTCCGTAATGCCAACAAACGGCAAGTGGGCGCTTTGAGAAGCAAACTCGGGAGACGAAACAAAAAGCGATGACGAAAAACGATTTTCTTTTGTAAGTATATTACTAAAACCGGTTGCAATCAACGTCACTTTTATTTGACCCTTGGCAAGTTTGCGATCGTGGTAAGCGCCAAAAATTATTTTGGCCGAAGGATCTGCGTTTTCAGCGACAATTTTGGCAATTTCATTAACTTCAGACATTTTTAAGTCCCTTTGACCGGAAATACTGAACAATACCCCTTTGGCTCCGTCGATGGATATCTCCAAAAGCGGTGAATTTATAGCCATATCAGCGGCTTTTTTGGATCTTTCGTTGCCAGAAGCAATGCCTATCCCTATCATAGCCGTTCCGGCATCGCGGGTGATGGCTTTTATGTCGGCAAAATCAACATTTATGATTCCCGCGCTTAAAATAAGCTCGGTTATGCCGCTAACCGATTCCTTTAAAACGCTGTCTATCTCTTCGAAAGCCTTAATTAAAGTCGTATCTTTGCCGATAACGGAAAAAATTTTGTCATTAGGCACCGTTATAAGAGTATCAACGCGGTCTCTTAATTTTATTAAGCCTTCCTCGGCAATCCGGTTTCTTTGCCCCCCTTCAAAGCCAAAGGGCTTGGTAACAATGGCAATAGTTAAAATTTCCATTTCCCGAGCTATTTCCGCAACAACCGGCATTGCGCCAGTCCCTGTTCCTCCTCCAAGCCCGGCTGTCAAAAAAACCAGATCCGCGTCTCTTAAAACTTCGGCTATTTCAGAACGGCTTTCTTCGGCCGCTTGACGGCCTAGGTCCGGATTCATACCCGTGCCGAGTCCCTTAGTTAAATTTTTACCTATGCATATTTTCTTTTTTGCCTCGCAATGCTCAAGGTCCTGAATGTCGGTATTTATAGCAATAAGTTCGATGCTCCGGGGAAAATTATCATACATTCTGGTAATAGCATTGGAGCCGCCGCCGCCTACGCCTAAAACTTTTATTCTTGCTAAATGTTGTGTTTTTGATTTAGGCATTTTACGGCAAAAAATATTTTAATAGTTTGGCAACTTTTCCTTTTTTAGTTTCTTCTTTGGCGATTTGATCGTAACCCCACAAAATAAGTCCCGCTGCAAGCGAAAATTCCGGGTCTTCAATTCTTGAAATCAGATCGGCGCTGGCCGCGCTAAAATTACTTTGATCCAAAACGCCAAAATGAACCGGTAATTTCAGCTCATGTCTTGCCAAATCAATAATGCCGGGGATTTTCGATCCGCCGCCGCAAAGAATAATTCCGGCCGGCAACTTCGTTTTCCCTATGGATTTCAGTTCATTATTGACCATTTCAAATATCTCGGCAAGTCGGGCTTCGATTATCTCGGAAATATATCTTCTGGAAATTTCCGATTTCAAATCAGGATCAAGCTCCGACAAATCAATCTTGTCTTTCGAAGAAACTTCGCTGGCTTCGGCGTGGCCGAAAGAAATTTTTATTTTTTCCGCGACGTCTATCGAAGATTTTAATTGAATGGCGAGATCATTAGTGATGTTGCCGGCGCCAACTGGAAACACTTTCGCCTGAATAAGCTTGTCTTCTTCGAAAACCGCCAAACTGGTGGTTCCAAAACCGATATCGATCATCGCCACTCCCAATTCCCGATGAACTTTATTTAAAACCGCGCGACTTGAGGCAAGCGGATTAAAAACCAAACCGCCGACACTGCCGCCGGCCGAGTCAACACAATTATTTACGTCGTTAACAATCGGAGAAAAAGCATCGACAATCAAACTATTAACCTCCAAACGATTGCCCACCATACCAATTGGATTTTGAATTTGATCCATTCCATTAACTATAAACTCGGAAACAACGGTGTGAAGAATCATCCTGTTGTCGGAAAGGTTTATAGCTTGCGAGGCTTTAATAACCCTGTCTATATCTTCCTGATATATTTCGTTGTCCGCGCGAGAAACCGCCACAATACCGCGGGACCCCTGCAAACGGACGTTTTTCCCGCCGACGTTAACAAAAATATTCTTCAATGCGCCTTTGCTGATTTTTCTTATTTCTATAAAAAGAGAGCTTACGGCTTTCAAGGCCTCGTTAAAATCGGCTATTTCGCCCTTGCGCATGCCTCGAGAAGGCAGTTTAAAAACCTCGACCAAAGTCAGTCGATTTTCTTTATCCAAAACCGTTACCAAAGCCTTTATTTGGGACGAACCTAAATCAACAGCCGTTAAATACATGGAAACTAGTTAATTAGTTAGTTGGTTAATTGGTTAGTTAGTTGGTTGGTTGATTTTTGCTTCTTTAAAAATCCGATAAATGAATTTGTTTGTTTAGATAAAATTTCATAATCATTTTCCAGTTCTTCAGATTTTTCTTTGCTTAAATATTTCAATCCCAATGCGATTAATAAATGGCTTCTTGTTTCACAAATCGAGCCTCTGGCTATAATTAATAGGTTTATCTTGTCTTTGCCATGATACCTACCTGCTGACTCTGCTATGTTTGCCGCTACTGAAATACTTGAACGCCGAAGCTGATCAACCAATGAAAATTTTTCTTCTGTGGGAAATTTTGCAGTTATTTTATAAACCGCGAGAGACAAACGATAAGCTTCCTGCCAAATTTTCAAATCCTTAAAATCGCTCGCCATCTCATTATCCAAAACCAGTTAACTAATTATCTAGTTTGCCAATTAACCATTTTTCCTTCTTTTCCATTTTTATTCTATCATTTTTCGTATTGTGGATATAGCCCAGAAGATGAAGCAGGCCATGGGTCAAAAGTTCGTTCAGTTTAAGGTGCTCTTTTGAACCTGTGAATTCTTTAACTTTGTCGATATTCAAATAAATTTCCCCGATAAAAATTTTCTTTGAGTTTTTTCTAATTTTAAGCTCTGGATGAGGAAAATTTTTCGGCTCAACAAAACTTAAAATATTAGTCGGCTTATTTTTGCCGCGAAATTTTTTATTAATCAAACGTATTTGACCGTTGCTCGTTAAAAAAATATCGATTGCCGAATTTTTAATTTTCAAAACGTTGACTATTTTTACGGCTTGTTTTTTTATTAAGCTTTCGTATTTTTTGAATTTTTTACCAACGTCGGAAACTGCAATTTTATTTGTTTTATTTACGGTACTAGGCATGTAAATTAAAGGCCGCCGCCTAAAAACATAAATATTTTGGAAATAATCGGCTGAATCAGTCTGATTCCGAAAAAAATAAATAAAAGCAGAAACATGAAACCGTATTGCTCCAAGAAAATTTGAGCTTTTAAAAAACGCGGGGGAAGAAAAGCGAATAAAATTTTTGATCCGTCGAGCGGCGGAATTGGAACAAGATTAAAAATTGCAAGAGAAATATTTATTAAAATAATTATCTGCAAAAATAAAAAAAGGGGCGAATCAACTATGCCGCTCATTGAAAAAATTTTTAAAATAAATCCAAAAATAACCGCCACAGACAGATTGCTTAAAGGCCCGGCAGCAGCTATTAACCCTCCGCCTCTTTGCGGATTTTTTAAATTATACGGATTATAAGGAACCGGCTTGGCCCAACCAAATAGAATAGGACTGCCGAACAAAAACAAAACCAGGGGAAAAAGAAACGAACCGAAAAAATCCAAATGTTTAAAAGGATTCAAAGTCAGCCGGCCCATATCTTTAGCCGTTGAATCGCCCAACCGATACGCAACAAAGCCATGAGAAACTTCATGGATTATTACCGAAGCAATAAGCGTTATTAATTGAAAAATAAAAATAGTGGGGTCGTTCATTATTAGAATTAATTAGTTGAATAGTTAACTTTGAGCTTACACTAAGCCGATTAACCAATCAACAAATCAGCCAATTTGCCAGTTAACTATTTTAAAACAATGCCTGCTGGGTTTTCATTTTTTCTCTTTCGCCGTCATTAAATATTTTTACTTCGCCGTACTCACCGTCATAGCCGGGCCGGATTTTAATTTTTCCTTCACGCGCCCGTTTAATGCCTTCGACAATCATTGGGTCGATAGATTTTTTTAATTCCTCAACGCTCGTTTCCAAAAGAATTTTCAATTCCGAGCCGAATTTTTTTATCAAATCCAAGTAGGCTTCTTTAACTTTTTTGGAAGCCGTTCCCACGCCAAAAGCCTCGCTGATAATCTCATCCAAAGACACGAGATTATAATAAGGAACGCGATTGTCAAAATAATGGTAATTGCCTTCATTTATAACTTCCGGTTTCGCGTCCGCAAGTTGATCAACTCTATAAACAACCCCCACCGTAAGCGGCCGTTTGCATACCGGACAAATTCCGTTGTGTTTTTTTGTTTCGTCCGGAGAAAAAACGACTCCGCAAACACGGTGGCCGTCATAGTGGTATTTTCCTTCTTCGGGAAAAAATTCCAACGTGGCAACAAAATTTTGTTGTTTATTATCGGATGTTTGTTTCCGGTTAGCGGGAGCTCCATTTTTAATCGCCTTTACAACCCCCTCGTAAGAAAGTTCCGTATCCAATATATTCGCCTCTCTGCCAATTTTCTGCAAAGAGTGCGAATCGGAATTAGAAATCAAAGCAATTTTGTCTAGCTTAGACAACCGCCAATTCATCGCCGGGTCGCTTGAAAGCCCGGTTTCTATGGCAAAAATTTTATCTGCGTATTTACCGAAGCATTCTTCGATGGAATCAAACCCTGACATCGAACCGAAAATTGAAAACCACGGAGTCCAAGCGTGAGCCGGAATAATAACGATATTTTCGTCTATATTAAAAACAATTTCCGCCAGCTTTTCGCTATCCAGGCCCAAAATCGGCCGGCCGTCGGATTTTAAATTTCCGATCGCTCCAAGCGCGCTGTTAATTTTCTCTACAACCTCGATACTTGGAGAAAAAAGTATATTATGTATTCTTCTTGTTTTCCCCCCGCGGCTGTAAATTCCGGAAATTTCCGCGGTTAAAATAAAACGCGTATCGCTGAAAGTTTCTTTTATGGTGGGAAGTTTCAGTTCTTTTTTTAATTTATAGAGCCCCGCCTCGGCGGGATCGAGTTTGGTTTTAATTTCGTTAAACCAGACAGGATGTGTAAAGTCACCGGTTCCCATTACTAAAATTCCTTTGTCATCCGCCCAGCGGTCAAGCTCTTCCAAAACCATATCTTTGCTGGTGGCTCGGGAGTATTTGGAGTGAATATGAAAGTCGGCAATGAATTTCATAGGAGTAGTATAATTCTAATTAACTCTTTTTTCAAAAAAATAACTTAATTCAAAAACTCGTTTATTCTACGATCGTAGAATAAACGAGTTTTTAGCTGAAACTATCAAATTACGGTTCGTACTACTAGACTACGTGCTTTAAACTACCGGCTTTGGTAATTTCAAAAATTTCTACGTAATCCAACATTTTTAATTTAAACAAACTATTCAAAAATGGTTTGGGTATTTTTACTTTGCCGATCCAAACGCTTTTTTGAATCATTTTTAATCCGAGATGACCCAAGGAATCTCTTAGCCAGTCCCTTTTTCTTCTTTCGGCTTCAGGAACATCAAAAATCACGATACAAAAATTATTTCCTTTTTCCGCAGGGAAATCATTAGTTGGCAAACTTTCTTTTTTCCTTTCTTTTAAAAATTTTAACTTCTCAAATCCTAATTTCGTTAATTTAAATTTACTTTCTTTCTCTTGTATTAATCCCTGCTTTTTAAGCCGATAAACCAAGTCGTAAAATTTTTGCTTCTCTAATTGTTTTCCTGCTTCTACTTCTCTTTCGAATTGTCTTTTTCTAAATTCAAAATCCAGTTCGCCATACGAGGCGCCGTACCTTGAGCCCATAATTACAACCATAAGGTCAAAAAAATTTATTGCGGTATCTCCTATGGCTTCGAGAGCTTTTAAGGTAATTTCTCCTTTTTTCATGTTTTTTATTTAATTTTCTTTTACTCGTTTATCCAACGATCGTGGGATAAACGAGGAGAAAATTATATTAGCGCAAAAATAATTTTTTAATTTTATCAACAAATCATCATTTTCCAGAGATTACCGCCAGGGTTTTCTTTTTTATTTCTTCCACGAGTTTTTTGTCTTCTTTGAGTTTTTCGCGGGAGGCGTCAAATCCGACGCCCAACTTTTCTCCGTCGAATATATAAGTATTTCCGGTTTTAGCAACTGAACCGTATTTAATAGCGGCTGTTAAAACATCGCCTTCATAAGAAATCCCCTGGCCGAATAAAATATCGAATTCCGCCATTCTAAAAGGCGCGGCAACTTTATTTTTTACCACTTTAGCAGTAACGCGATTACCCACAGCCTCGTCGCCTTTTTTTATTTGCGCCGTTCGCCTAACGTCGACTCTAACCGAAGAATAAAATTTTAAAGCCCGTCCGCCTGGAGTTGTTTCGGGATTACCAAACATTATTCCGATTTTTTCCCGAAGCTGGTTTATAAAAATTATCAAGGTATTGGTGTTGTGCGCCAAGGCCGTAACTTTTCTAAGCGCTTTGGACATTAGCCGCGCTTGAAGGCCTATCGACTGCTGTTCCATTTCTCCTTCTATCTCCGCTTTGGGTGTGAGCGCCGCAACCGAGTCAATAACAATAATATCTATAATTCCCGAACGCACCAGATTTTCCAAAATATTAAGCGCCTCTTCTCCGCTGTCTGGCTGGGATATCAAAAGATCGTTTATTTTTACCCCCAAACGCTTGGCGTAATCAGGATCCATCGCGTGCTCGGCGTCGATAAAAGCCGCCCTGCCTCCTTTTTTTTGCGCTTCGGCGACCGCGTGCAAAGCAAGAGTGGTTTTACCGGATGATTCCGGCCCGAAAATCTCGACAATTCTTCCTCTGGGAAAACCGCCAACCCCTAAAGCCAAATCAAGCGAAAATGAACCGGTCGGCACAACCGAAACATTTATTTTTTTTGCGTCGCCAAGCTTCATTATCGCTCCTTCGCCAAATTTACCTTGAAGCGATTCTAAAAGCTCGTCTATGTCTTTTGATCCGCCAGTGGTTTTTTTGTCTTCTTTTTTTTGCGCCATATTTTTTAAAATTTGTTATTTCTTATATTATATATGAGTTATAAGTTACGTGTTACGTGTTTCATGCTCTACGGCCGATAAATTATTTGCCTATCAACTACGACTTCTTTGCCTAATAATCTTTTAACTTTGAATTCCAGTTTCGCGGTTATATTGTCCGGACCAAAACGAAAATCCCAAGATTTTTCAAAATATCCGTTTCCGTCGGTGGTTATTTCTTCGCCGTTTATGGTCAGCTTGTCCTGAGGATTTATTTTTCCGGTTAAATTTATAATCGAATCTTTTATAATAAAATTATCGGTTGCCGGATTCGTTATTTCTATCGCCGGCGTCCCAAAAAATCCTCCCGCTCGCCACCCAAAATAAATTATAGCAAATAACACTACGATTCCAACGGCGATTTTCGCCTTGCTTACCGGTTTCAAAGCAAATCTATTGAACGGCAAACGGTCTTCGCTTCCGGAAGTTTTGGAAATTAAAGTTTTGCTGTACGACTGCCACAAATAACCGCCGTCCAAATCCAATACTTCCGCTATCCTTAAAATATACCCCCTTATATAAGGCGGCGGAGGAAGATTCTTCGACTGATGGCTGATAAGCGCCGTAAGGTAATGTTCGGGAATATTTGTGGCTTCCGATAATTTTACCGCGTTCATTCCCTTCAACGCCATAGCTCCCTCAACTTCCTCTTTAAAACTTTTGGGAAAAACATTTTGTTCCATTTAGGATGTAATTAAATTTCTCTTTTTACGTAAACCTCGCGGGGTTTTGCCCCGTCGCCAGGGCCAATAATACTTTTGGCTTCCATTATATCCAGAAGCCGGGCAGCTCTAGCATAACCCACTTTCAAACGTCTTTGAAGTAAAGATGCCGACGCTTTTTGAGCTTCCGTTATAACGGCTATCGCTTCTTCAAGCAATTCGTCGTCGTTGTCATTTTCAAATCCATCAAATAAACTTTCGGACGTCATCGCATTCGATGAAGCGCCGTTTTCAAAAGTGGGCGCGTCTTCATGATCGTAACCGCCGTTATTTTCTCTTATAAATTGGGTAACTTTATTTATTTCTTCTTCGGACACATACGCGCCCTGAATTCTTCTTGGCTTGGAAAGATCGCTGGATATATAAAGCATATCGCCGCCGCCCAAAAGTTTTTCAGCGCCGGAACTATCTAAAATCGTCCTGGAATCTACTTGGCTGGCGACTTGCAAAGCGACTCTAGTGGTAATATTGGCTTTTATAAGGCCCGTAATAACTTCTACCGACGGCCTCTGCGTAGCTAATACTAAATGAATACCGGTGGCTCTTGCCATTTGCGCCAACCGGACAATAGAGCCTTCAACTTCTCTGCCATACGTGCTCATTAAATCGGCTAGCTCGTCAATTACTATAATAATGAAAGGCAAAGGGCTGTTTGGATTTTTTTTGTTATAACTTTTAATGTCGCGAGAACCGGCGCTTTCCAGCATTTCATAGCGGCCGTCCATTTCTTTAAGCGCCCATTTAAAAACCCCCAAAGATTTTTTAGATTCGGTTACCACAGGAGCTATCAAATGCGGAATCCCCGAGTAGGCCGTAAGTTCGACCCGTTTGGGATCGATTAAAATCATTTTTAAATTATCGGGAGAATTTTTATACAAAAGTGATATTAAAAGCGAATGAATGGAAACGCTTTTTCCGCTTCCGGTTGATCCGGCAACAAGCATATGAGGCATTTTTTCTATATTGGCGAAAATCGGCTCGCCGGTAACGTCTCTGCCGAGCGCGAAGCCCAGTGACCCGGCTGCGGAAAACTCCGGATACGCCATCAAGCTCCCCAAACGGACAATTGAAGCGGCCTTGTTAGGGACTTCAATTCCAACCAATGATTTTCCCGGAATCGGCGCTTCTATTCTTATTGGGTGCGCGGCTAAAGCCATGGATAAATCGGAAGACAAGGCGGTTATTCTAGTAAGCTTCACGCCTTCAGCGGGTTTCAGAGTGTAACGCGTTACTTTGGGACCGACATTTATTTCCCCCATTTCCACCGGAATACCGAAGCTGTCCAGAGTTCTTTTAATAATATTTGCGTTAGCGCGAAGATCGCCGGAAGTCGGTTTTTCAACAGAAGACTTTAATAAATCCAGAGGCGGGAAAATATAATTAGCGGGCGCCCGGCTGGTTTGAATTTTAGCTGGACGCGAAAAAGGCAAAGCGAATCTTTCTTTTACTTCCACTTTCGGCTCTATTTCTTCAGCTGTTTCCCCTTGAACATCGTTTTCGCTTTTTTCGGCTGGCTGTTTAGCTTCAGAACTCTCCTGTTTATTTTCTTCTTCCCAGCTAACCTCTGATTCCAAAATCGATTCTTTGGGCCTTCTTCTTATTTTTATGGGCAAATTCAAAGTTACTAAAAATGACGCGACTATCATCGCGACAACAATAATTATCGAAGCAACCCGACCAAACAACGACTCGATGGAGCCGACTAGCCAGCCGAAAATTCCGGCTTTATCGGAATAAAAAATATCTATCAACCCCAAGCTCGACAAAACAAAAATAATAGCGCCGATAAAAGTAATTCCGTAAATTTTTCTCCTTTCTGAAGTTAAAAAAACAACCGACATTATTATAAGAATAAGCGGCAGAAGAAAATAGCCCACGCCAAAAAGCCAGTTAAAAAAATTATACGCGTAGTCGCCGACCGGACCGGCGTTTCCGAATCTCGCTAAAATTAAAATAAGCGCCAATGCCAAAAAACCTATAGCGAACACGCTTTTTTTAGTATCGGGATGAAGCCTTGATTGTTTTGCTTCGTTTTCCGCCTCCTCGTTTGATAAAGATTTTGCGTTTTTTTTATTCTTCTTATTTTTTTTATTGGACATTTTACTAAAATCAATTCTATCATTTTACCCCGCACCTTTAAAGGATTGTATTTTTAGATGCGCCTTTTTGCATAATCCTTATTATAAACTAGTTATTTTAAATATTAAATTCTGGTTTGATAAAAAAATAGCGAGGTGCAATATCCTTTAAAGGTGCGGGGTCTAACACTGCTAAAGCTAAATTCAATCCAAAAGGCGGTCGCTTAGGCGACCGCCTTTTGCTGTCTTATTTCCACCAGCGACCAATCACTGGCAGCTATTATTTATCATTTACCTTCCTTCTGTCTCTTGCTTAAATCTATCAACAAGGTGAGAAGCGTAATCTTTGCCTCCCAAGCCGAAAGCGACGCCACCGGCAATCGCCAGCATGGCGACAAAACCGTAAATCAAAACCTGGAAAATAAAAATGTTTATCCCCAATTGGGACAAAGCAGTGACAAAACCGAAAATCGCGACAACCCACCAAACAAAGGTTCCCAAAAATTTCGCCGCGTGAAATCTGGCACTAAGAGCCGACGCCTTCACAGCCGCCTTCAAAAACTTGGCTACGGCTAAAGTGGCCAACATAATCAAAGCGGCGACAAAAATATTAGGCAAATACAAAAGAACCTGGGTCAAGAAGGCTGAAAACACCTCAAGCCCCAAAATATTGGAAACCGCCAAAACAATAACAATTATAAAGAACCAATAAACAATCGCGCCGAAGAACTTTCCGGAATCCATTCGAAGACCGGCTCTTTCCACATAAGTCGCAAAGCCGAGTTTTCTAAGCAATTCGTCGAGTTTGATGGATCTAAAAAGCCTTTCAACCAAAGAACCCAAAACAGCCGCGACGATCAAACCGATTACCAATATCACAATCGCGCCGATGAAAGCCGGCACAAAATTGTAGACCTGGCCCCAAGAAGTTCTGAGCGATCTCACAGTCGCTTCGGTCAAACTTTGAATCCACATAAAAATTTAATCGCTACATCATTTTAACTAAGAATTTCGACCTTTTAAATTTGTTTTAATTATAGCATAAACCCCAAAATTCAAAATGAGGTTTTTCCACAATCCGGATAATGTGATAAAATTGATATTGTTTACAAAACCTATTTTTACCAGTGATTTTATATTCGAAAAAGCGCGGTCAATTTCCCCTGCGAGGAAATCGCCGCTTGGCTCTCGGTCTCGCTCGTCCAGCCGCAAGTTCCGTAGAGCAGCTCTCGGAGGTATCGCAAGCTTGGTGTCGCCTTAGGCGACTTGCGATGCCGAGAGCGTAGCCCCGCCTTGGCGGGGTGGAGCCAAAGAACCGCCGGTGCTCATAGGGGTTTGCGGCTGGACGCCTTGCCCGCTCGACCTGCGAGACATTTTTCTAAAATAAAATCACTGGCGAATAAAAAATAGCACAACATATGCGCCTTATCTCAAAATTTATATTTTCCTTTTTTTCCAACGTATTGGCTCTTTTGGCGGCTAAGTATTTTATTTCCGGATTCAACATCAGCGCCAGTCTTTACGGGCTTGCCAGCGCGACGCTGATATTCACTTTGATAAATCTGTTTATCAGACCGGTTTTAAAATTGATTTTCTCGCCGATAATTTTTATAACTCTCGGGTTAGGGATTATTCTTGTTAACTCGCTTACTCTCTACATCCTTGACTATTTTTCAGCCGATATTACAATATCTGGACTAACGCCGCTTCTGTATGCTACGATATTAATAAGCGTTATCAATCTTTTAGTTCATTTTTCCGCAAAACGGCTTTATAAAGAATAACGCGAAACTTTATTGTTGAGCTTATATCTATTAGTATTGCAGCGAAGCTGCAAATATCGCGTGGATATAAATAGATACTTGGCTTCGCCGATATTAGCTCGGCATTAATGCCTCGCGATATTTTTAAGACTCATGTTATTTTCTATTGCTCAAATAATAATTTCGATAATATTGATTGTTTTGATTTTACTTCAGGAAAGATCCTCGGGCCTTTCGGGAGTTTTTGGCGGAAGCGAAAGCTCTTATTACCAAACTCGGAGAGGATTCGAAAAAATAATTTTTATAGCCACCGTAGTTTTAACGGTTATTTTCGCCGCTTTGTCTTTAATCAACTTATTTTAAACCTTGAATTTTAAAATCCGCCAAATCTTAAACGCTTTTTCAAAAAAAGAACGCCTTGCCTTTTTTGGCTTTTTGGCGCTTTTTGTAATCGCAGTAATTTATTTAAGCGCTAATTTCGTAAGAGCCGCCACGGTTCTTCGACCGGTAGAGGGCGGCGGATACACCGAAGGCAAAGTTGGCCAGCCGGTTTTTATAAATCCGGTTATCGCGGTAAACGAGGCTGATTCGGATATTATCGCGCTAACCTTCGCGAGCATCAACGATTTAAAAGACGGAGAAATAGGCATTGAAAACAACGGCAAAATTTGGAAATTAAGAATAAAAGGCGATATCAACTGGCAAGACGGCAGTCCTATAACTTCCGACGATATTATTTTTACGATCAAAGCCATTCAGGACCCGGATGCCAATTCCGCATTATTTCCCGACTGGCAGGGCGTAAAAACCGAAAGAGTCAGCTCCAGAGAAATAAAATTAATTTTAAGCGCGCCTTATGTTTTTTTTGAAAACACATTGATAAATCTGCGCCCGATACCAAAACACATTTTTGGCGACATTCCCTTTTCCAATATCCGCCTCTCCGATTACAATTTAATCGATCCTGTAGGCAGCGGCCCTTTTAAATTTTCCGACTTAAAAAAACGGCGGGACGGCTTTATCACCGATTATGAGCTCGTGAAAAATGAAACTTATTTCAACCAAAAACCATATTTAGATAATTTCACTTTTAAATTTTATACCAGCGAAAAAGACGCGCTTGGGGCTTTTAACGGAGGCTTGATCAGCGGCCTCGGAGCCGTTTCTTATAATAACTTGGATAAAATAACTATTCCTCACAAAACCGAGTCCGTAAATATGCCCCGTTATTATGGAATTTTTTTCAACCAAAGCGTTAATCCCGTTCTGAGCGACATAAACGTACGCAAAGCCCTTGATTTGGCAACCGACCGCGAGCGGATAATAAAAGACGTTTTTAAAGGAATGGCGATTCCTTTAATCGGTCCGCTCGCGCCGGGAATTAACGGCTACAGCGAAAATTTCTTCAAACAACAAAACGAGTTCTCGCCCGATAGAGCAAAAGATTTACTGGAAGCGAGCGGGTGGCAAGTTTCGTCAGACGGCATAAGACAAAACAGCGGAAAAAACGCCCGGCTTGAGTTTTCGCTGACCGTTCCCGAAATCCCTTTTTTAACCGACACCGCGAAAATAATCCAGGAAGATTGGCAAAAAATCGGGGTGAAAATAAATCTTAATATAAAACCGAATGACGAAATTTTCCCCGACACCATAAAACCGAGGGATTATGAAATGATTTTATTCGGAAACATCTACGGCAAAAATCCCGATTTGTTTTCTTTTTGGCATTCGAGCCAAAAATTCCATCCCGGCCTTAACTTGTCTCTTTACGAAAACAAGGACGTTGATTTTCTGATTAATTCCGTAAGAGCCGACTTTAACGCCGATAACCGAAGAGAAAAAATGCTGCAAGCTCAGTCGCTGATAAAAAATGACCAGCCGGCTATTTTCCTTTTTTCGCCTCCTTATATTTACATCCAAAGTAAATCCTTAAACGGATTCGAAGAAAAAATACTGGCCTTGCCAAACAGCCGATTGGAAAACATCAAAGACTGGTACGTTAAAACAGAAAGAGTATTCAAATAGATGTCCCAATTTAAAATTGAAAATTTATCCGCAGCTAGTGGCTTGCCAATATTAATAAAAGATGGTAGGTTGTTATTATCCAAAAACGTCTCCTCTTTGCCGGTTCAGACAAGAACGCTTGACGCCGCAAAAACATAT
>JAJYNK010000001.1 GCA_021786355.1 bacterium | reverse complement strand
AAAACTATCACTATTTCAGTTAGAGAAGTATTGACATCCAACTTCCAACTTACAAAGCAAAATAGGATACCAGAGAAAAATAAGTACATAATGTACTCACATGCAAATTTCATACATCAATAAATACTTAATAGCTTCAATTTTTTGTTTTTTAGCCCAAAGTTTATTTATTTTTTGATCATAAAACCTAAATTTTTTTATGATCTCTTTTCCATCAACTACCCTGTTTTTCATAATTATATTTACAAAGTAAGAAGCATGCTCCGGGGTTTAGATTTTTGTGGCCCACGCCTTTGGCGGGGCACTCGATTTTCTAGCTTCACTTCGCTTAGAGAAAATCGGTGCTGCGGGGCTAGGAATCGGACCTAGATTTCCTGCTTCAAAGGCAGGCGTGCGACCATTACACTACCCCGCAATTTTTAACTAACTCCTAACTACTTTTTCAAATTTTCAATAATCGCAACCTCCATCGGAACAATCGCAAATGGAGAATATCGCATCTGGGTATAAGCGTCAATCAACGATTTCATCAGTTTTATGGTTTTTTCTTCGCTGATTTTCTTGCTGTGAGCTTTAATTTGCTCAAGTTCTTTGTCTGTAAATATTTTAGCAAATTCTTTTTCCAAATTCGGGCTGAATTTTAAAACCAGCACCCGCCGGAAATAATGTATCAAGTCCTTATTAAATTGAACTAAATTATACCCCTCGTCGTTGATTTTGGATAAATATTCCAGCGCCTTATCCAGCTTGGCTTCTATTAAATAACCCGCCATTTCCGCGATTTTGGAAAATCCTGTTCGACTTAAAGCGGTTTCAACGTTTTCAACTGATATTTTACCCTGCAAGGACGCTATTTGATCTAATAGCGATTCTGCATCCCGGAAGCTTCCTTCGCTGGAAGCGGCTATAAGCTCAAGCGCTGATTCGTCAAATTCTATTTTTTCCGCATTGCAAATATTTTTAAGTTTTTGGACTATTTGGGGTAGAGGAACTTTTTTGAAATTAAATCTTTGAGTTCGCGAAGAAATAGTTGATGGAACTTTTTCGTATTCGGTGGTGGCTAATATAAAAATTGCATGAGCCGGCGGCTCTTCCAAAGTTTTTAAAAGCGCGTTAAATGCTTCTTTTGTAAGCTGGTGGACTTCGTCTATAATAAATACCTTATATTTATATGTAGTCGGTGAAAGTTTGATGCCTTCTTTCAAGTCGCGGATTTCGTCAATCCCGCGGTTGGAGGCGGCGTCGATTTCTATGACGTCAAGCGCAATGCCTTTGTCTATTTCAACGCACGCCTGGCATTTATTGCACGGCTCGCCTTTTTTAAAAAAATCCGGATCGCTTTGGCGCGTGGTGCAATTGGCGAGTTTGGCTATTAGTCGAGCGGTGGTGGTTTTTCCCGAACCGCGCTGCCCGTAAAAAAGATAAGCGTGCGCCAGGCGATTTTGTTTGGCGGCGTTTTTTAAAATCTCCACAATCGGCTCTTGTCCAAGCAGATCGTCCAAAGTTTTGGGCCGGTATTTGCGGTATAAGGCTAACATTTGATTAAGCCAATTTTATACTTTAAAAAAGATATTTTCAAATAAAAAAATGTCAAATCTTTTATTTTTTGTGGTGGGCGGTGGCGTGGCATGTCTTGTTTTTTACCCATCACTATAGTATACTATAGTGATGGGTAGGACGAGTAAAAAATATTTTAGTGATAAGTTCAAGGAAAAAATCTGGGAAGATTTTTTTATTGCCGTCAAAAAAGCTTGTAATGAAAAAGAGTTGGAGCAAATTTTAAAGAAAGCATTGACGGTTGAAGAATTAATTTTATTAGAAAAAAGATTAGCCGTGACTAAGTTATTGAAAGAAGGATTTTCATATTTGGAAATTGAAAAAGAAATAGATGTTACGCCGGTAACTATAAGCTTTGTAAAAAAAGGATTTAAGAGGCCGGCTAGGCAAAAGCGGATTTATTCAAAAAATAATAGTCGGGCAAAATCTAATTGGCGTGATCCATTAAAACCACAGCTAAAGCCATATTGGTTTGCTCCTAGGGTCCGCAAACAGCCACTATAGTTAACTATAGTGGCTGGGGTGGGGTCGATAGAAAATAGATAGTTGTATTATGTGTGTTGTATTGTGGTACGTTGTAGTGTGTTGTGTTGTGGAATGAAAATTAGAAGAAAAGAAATGAATAAATGAAGATAGCGACGGGTTGACAATATCTGCACAATTTTTATAATCTTACGAAATGGCAGACGAACTAAACAATCAAAAAGAGGAAGAAACCAAGCCGGAGGAAAATTTATCTTCTAGAGTTTCTGCGGATGAAAACGAACTCGCTAAATATAAAAAAGAGCGGGACGAGTATCTTGACGGCTGGCAAAGAGCGAAGGCGGAATTTATTAATTATAAAAAAGACGAGGTTAAAAGATTTGAAACGTTAGCGAAATTTGCCAACGAGTCCATTATCAGGGATTTGATAAATATTTTGGATAGTTTTGATCTGGCGGTTTCGACTTTGGAAAAAGAAGGCAAAGTCGAGAAAGGAGTGTATCTTATAAGAGCCCAGCTGGAAGATGCGCTTAAAAATTACGGACTTGAAAGAGTAATTGTTTCGATTGGAAATTCTTTTGATCCGGCGATGCAGGAAGCGGTCGCGGTTGTCGAGTCGGATAAACCATCTGGCACGGTTGTTGAAGAAATTGAAAGAGGGTATATGTTGAATGGGAAACTTATAAGGCCGGCAAGAGTTAAGGTTTCAAAATAGAGCTGTTAGCTGATAGCTGTTGGCTTTTAGAAGTTATAACTTTTAAAACTACCAGCTAAAAGCTATAAGCTAAAAGCTAATGAAGATATTAGGAATTGATTTGGGTACAACTAACAGCGCAGTAGCGGTTATAGAAGGAGGAGAGCCGAAAATTTTAGAAAACCACGAAGGCGCTCGTACTACTCCATCAGTCGCGGCATTAAGCAAGTCCAACGAACGTTTGATGGGACTTCTTGCCAAGCGTCAGGCTGTCGTAAATCCGAAAAACACGATTTTTTCGGTAAAAAGATTAATCGGCAGAAAATTCGGCGATTCTTTGGTCCAGCAAGACAAAGCTTGGCTTCCTTTCGATATACAGCAATCCGCAACCGGCGGGGTAGAAATAAAAATGGGAGATCGCTGGTATAAGCCCGAAGAAATTTCCGCTATGGTTTTAGCTAAGCTTAAAGCCGACGCCGAAACTAAGCTTGGCGAAAAAATAACCGAAGCTGTTATAACGGTGCCGGCTTATTTTGACGATTCGCAAAGACAGGCAACTAAAAACGCCGGAGAAATTGCCGGATTAAACGTAAAAAGAATTATCAACGAGCCTACTGCCGCGGCGCTCGCTTATGGTTTAAATAAACAAAAAAACGAAAAAATAGTTGTTTATGATTTCGGCGGCGGCACTTTTGATATTTCGGTTTTGGAAATCGGAGATAATGTTGTGGAAGTAAAAGCCACCGGAGGCGACACTCATTTAGGCGGAGATGATTTTGACAAAAAGATAATCGAGTACTTGGTTGATGAATATAAAAAACGAGAGGGCATTGATTTGTCCAAAGACGCGCTGGCTATTCAGCGTCTTAAAGAAGCCGGAGAAAGGGCAAAGCACGAACTTTCCACCGCGGTTGAAACCGAAATCAATCTTCCTTATATAACTTCCGACTCAGCCGGACCGAAACATTTTGTGATGAAAATAACTCGGGCAAAGCTGGAAGAGCTCGTTGGCGACTATATTCAAAAATCCATTGATATTACGAAAAAAATCGTCGGTGAATCTGGATTGAAACTTTCCGATATCAACGAAATTATTTTAGTCGGCGGGCAAACCAGAATGCCGGCGATTAATGAAGCGGTCAAAAATCTTTTCGGAAAAGAGCCTAATAAAGGAATAAATCCCGACGAAGTGGTGGCAATCGGCGCCGCGGTTCAAGCCGGAATTTTCCAGGGCGACGTCAAAGACGTTTTGCTTTTGGATGTTATTCCTCTTTCTTTGGGAATTGAAACTTACGGCGGAGTTTTCACTTCTTTAATAGAAAAAAACATCACTATTCCGACCGCCAAGTCGCAAGTGTTTTCCACTGCCGCCGACAATCAGACATCGGTGGAGATTCATATTCTTCAGGGTGAACGGCCAATGGCTTCCGACAATAAGACTCTGGCAAGATTTATTTTGGACGGCATTCCTCCGTCTCCAAGAGGAGTCCCGCAAGTTGAAGTTACTTTTGATATCGACGCTAACGGTATTTTAAACGTGTCAGCTAAAGATAAAGCATCCGGCAAGAGCCAAGCGATTAAAATAGAAGCGTCAACGCAGTTGTCCAAAGACGAGGTTGAGAAATTAAAAAACGAAGCGGTAATGCATGCCGAAGAAGACAGAAAGAAAAAAGACTTGATTGAAACAAAAAACCAAGCGGAACAATTAATATACGTGGCCGAGAAATCGCTTCGCGACGCAGCCGGGAAAATTCCCGACGAGCTTAAAAATTCAATAAACCAGAAAATTGATTCTTTAAAATCATTCAAAGACAGCGCTGACATTGAAGCGGTTAAGACCGCTACCGGCGAATTGTCCGCAGAGCTTCAAAAAATAGGACAATCGATGTATAATAAAGATAATGATAATGGACAGGGGGCTACTGGGTAAACAACCGGCCGCGATTTCGAAAAGTTCTGCGAGTTCAAACGGGGACTATTCTTCGCAAATAAAAGTAGGATCACTGATTTTTTTCGGCACCGTTTCGGCGCTGGCTTTCGGATATTTTTTAAGGGATTTTTTGCTTTGGGGGAATTCTTCGCTTCTTTACTCTTCTTTGTCGGCTCTGGTTTTTTTGATAATTTTGGTTTTACAGCCGTTTTTCATCGATTCTCGCGAAGCGCTGACTTTCGCGGTTTTATTTGAAACAGTGGCGATGACGGGAAATTTTGTAGATAAAATTTCCTGGACGTTTATCGTGGCGTTTGCAGTTATTTTTTTATCTTTGCTTTCGGGCGTTTCGAACGGTCTAAAAGATTTGGAAGAGAGTTTAAAAGTGAGATTTTGGCCCGTTGCCCGAGCTGTTTTGCCAAAAGGAATTGTGGCAATAAGTATTTTTATCAGTATTTTTTCGGTATTGCATTTCCAAACAGAGCCGAGCAAGTTTCTTCTTTCCGAAGAAACTTTTGGTAAGGTTTTTTCCTTCAACATGCCTTTGATCCAGACGATTTTTCCGGGCGTAGATCCGATAATGACAATGGACCAAGCTGTTAAAGTAATGGCTCAAAATCAATTGAACCGGATTCCGGAATTCCAATCGCTTCCCAAAAAATCCCAGGAGCAAGAATTAAAAAAACAATCGAATTTATTGCTGGGAAATTTATCCCAATATTTCGGCGCCGAATTAAATCCACGGCTTAGCGTTAGCGATTCTATTTTTGAGGCTATAAAGAAAAAATTTGAATCCTTGCCGGACAACATAAAAACATTGGTTTTTATCGGAGTGGGCGTTTTAATATTTTTAACAATTGAAGCGCTCGCTTGGCCGCTTAAAGTGATTATCGGATTTTTGACTTTTTTGGTTTATGAAATTTTAATGACCGCTAAGTTCGCGAAAATAACCGTTGAAACAAGAAGTAAGGAAATTATAACTTTAGACTAATTAGTGACCACGTGTGATTGACTACAAGTAACAAACGCCTTGTTTTATGCTTGTGGTTTTTGTACGCGGTTTGTAGTATAAATAGCAATTATGGCAAATGATTATTACAAAATTCTCGGCGTTAATAAAAGCGCTACCGAGGATGAAATAAAAAAAGCATATAGGAAGCTCGCCCATAAATATCATCCTGATAAACCAGGCGGAGACGAAAAGAAATTCAAAGAGCTCAACGACGCGTATCAAATTCTTTCCAATAAAGAAAAGCGCGCTCAATACGATAAGTATGGGCGGGTTTTTTCCGCTGGAGGAGGAACCGCTTCCGGCGGCGGACCGTTTGGTTTTTCGCAAGGCGGGCCTTTCGGAGGGTTTGATTTCGATTTCAGCCAAAATGATTTCGGATTCGGATCTGACTTTGAGATGGGCGATTTGGGAGATGTCTTTGACGCGTTTTTTGAAGGAATGGGCATAAGACAGAAAAGACGCACTTATCACAGAGGATCCGACGTTCAGATTAATCTTGAAATTTCTTTAGAAGACGCGTTTAAAGGTTTGGAGAAAGAAATTAGTTATCCCACTGACGTTAAGTGCTCAAAGTGCAGCGGTCTCGGGCACGATCCCAAATCCGGATTTAAAAAATGTTCAGTCTGCGACGGCAGAGGGGAAATAAAAGAAGCCCGTAATACGTTTTTCGGAAATTTTACCCAAATAAAATCTTGCGCGGTTTGCCACGGTACGGGACAGATTCCCAATAATGTTTGCGATTTATGCAAAGGCGCGGGGAAAATTAAAGGAGAAAAGCGCGTAAAGGTCAGTATAATTCCCGGAGTCAGCGATAATCAAATTATAAATATAAAAGGAATGGGCCAGGCGGGCGAACGGGGAGCGGAAAGCGGCGATTTATTCGTGAGAATTAAAGTGAAGCCGCATTCTGTTTTTTTCCGCGAAGGAGACAATTTGATTGTTAAAAAGAAAATCGGTTTGGTTGATTTGCTTTTGAGTTTGGAATCAGCGGATAAAAAAATCGAAGCCCCGACTCTTTCCGGGAAAAAAATAACGGTTGAAATTCCCGCTGAATTTGATGTGCGCCAGCCAATAAAAATCGCGGGAGAGGGAATGCCGCATTTTAACGGCTTTGGCAAAGGCGATTTGTTCGTTGTGCTTGAGGTAATAACGCCCAAAAAAATGAGCTCAAAAATTAAAAAAATTTTGGAGGATTTGAAAAAAGAGTTGAGCGGCGAGTAAGCTGAAATATATTGAAAAAAAAAATTAATCCGCTATAATCCGCTTATTCGCTTATGCGCCCGTAGCTCAGCCTGGTAGAGCAACTGCCTTTTAAGCAGATGGTCGAAGGTTCAAATCCTTCCGGGCGCACATGATTTTAAGAACTTTTTTCCTGACGGTTTTAGTAATTATTTTTAGCTTTCTTAATTTTTCCGGAATTTCTTTTTTAGGCGTAAAACCGAATTACGCTTTAGCCGCAATAATTGCTGTTTTGTTTTTCACCGAAGATATTTTAGAAAGCATCTTTTTAGTCGCGGTTTCCGCCGCGGTTTTAAAGTTTTCGCCCGCTGCAGGAAAGGATATTTTAATTTATTCTATTATTTGCATTGCAGCTGTTTTTATAAAAAAATATTTTCCTTGGAGAAATTTTTTGGGCAATTTGATATTGATTTCTTTTTCCACCGCTTTATTTTATGTGTTTTTGTTTTTTAGGGAGATAGGCTCGGTTATTTTTCTTAAAGAAATCGTCTATAATATAGCGGTAAGCAGTTTTATTTTTCTTATTCTTTCGCGGTTTAAGTTTTTTAAAGGGCCGACCGCAAAAATTTTTACCCCGTAGTGAATTTTGGCTTAATAAATCTGAATTTGTCCGCCTCCGCCAGCTGGCGAAGGCGGAACAGCCAAAATCTACTACAGGGTTTTAAAAATGATTAACTCCGAATACGCAAAATTGATTGATAGCCTCATAAGCGACGGCTATTTAAAAACGCCCTCTATAATAGAAGGATTCAAAGCGATTGACCGCGCGGATTTTGTGCCGGATGAAAATAAAAACGAATCATATGTGAATTCCCCTCTATCTATTGGTTTTGGACAAACTATTTCCCAACCGCTCACAGTCGCTTTTATGATTGAATTATTATCTCCGAAAGAAGGGCAGAAAATTTTAGAAATCGGTTCTGGCAGCGGCTGGCAAACCGCCGTATTGTCGTTTATCGTTAGCCGGAACAATGCTGCTGGTAAGGTTGTTAGCATAGAAAGAGTCAACGAGCTTAAAGAAATAGCAGAAAAAAATGTCGCTAAATACGGTTTTATTGAAAGCGGGGTTGTGCAGATTATTTTAGCCGACGGCTCAAAGGGCTACAAAAAGGAAGAACCGTTTGATAAGATAATAGCAGGCGCGGCGGCAAAAAAAGGCGTGCCGCAAGCTTGGAAAAAGCAACTAAAAATCGGCGGTAAAATAGTGGCGCCGGTTGATCAAAGCGTGGTTGTTATTGAAAAAACAGAAAAAGACGCCTTTATTAAAAAGGAGTATTTTGGCTTTAGTTTTGTGCCGTTAATTTTAGGATAAAGCAATTATGTATGGAAAATAAACCGCAACCAGAATTATCGCTTCAAGAAAGAATTGATGTTTTGCTTGCAAGAGCGGATAGTCTTGCCGCGGACATTTCTGGGCTTCCTTTAAATGAGGAAGAAAAAGAGATGTTTGGGGAAATTCAGGAATTCAGGGATAAAATCGGAAGTAATGAAAAAGGAGAAGTTATAGATGTGTATAACGGTGAAGAGCTAAGACAAGCGCAAAGAGCTAAGGATGATCTTTGGGATCTTAAAAAAATAATTCTTGAAAGATTAAGAAAGGAAGCGATTAATTCTCTAAAAGCGCAAGGAACGCAAGAAATATCCGGGAAAGAAAAACCGGTTGAAAAAGGACTCTCGGACATATTGGGGAATCAAATAAGAGCAGTTGAGGCTCGTTTCAGGAAAGGGAAACCAACTCCTGAAGAGATTGATGTTTTCGGAAAGATGAAAAAGTTTTACGAAGAAAGGAGAAGCGAGCTAACAAAAGACCAGCTTATTAAGTTTTTAAATGACCTGCGGGCAATGACCGCCGGTAATCCTGCTGTTAGAAATTGGAGCGCGGAAAGATTTATGAAGGGGTTTGAAAAAGGAGAATCTGCGGTTTTAAAACCTGGCTTGCCCGAAGAAGGAACTCCTTCGGATGTAAAGCCGGCGCCGGTTGAAAGCGAGACAGGGGCAGTAATTGAAATTCCTCGGAAAGAAACTAAGCCAACCGCAGAGAAAAAAGACGATCTTGCTAAATTCGGTAAAAAAACCCGCTCTGTTCTTTCGGAAGATGAAATGAGAACCATTGCGGCAACTAAGCCGTCCGCGGCGGTTGACGAAGAAAGATTTCAAAAAGAAAGTTGGGGACAGGCAGCAAGAGTAGTTGATAAACTTACAGAAAAAAGTATTAATGAGGCAAAGCAGAAGGAGAAAATCGAAGAGAAAATAAAACAAGAAGCCGCGAATTTGGGGATTCCTACCGTGGAATTTTATGATGAAGCCGACAAAGAACGCTCTCTAAAAGAAGAAGCGGAAAAACTCGGAATTCCGACAATTATCGAGAAAGCGAAAGAAAAAATATCCGTAGAACAAGAAGTGAAAATGTCTGATAAAAAGGTTGTTGAAGGATTTTCAAAGCTTGGAATAAATAACGGTGAAATATCTAAAATTGAAGGGTTTGAAAATCTTTCAATCGGTCAACAGCGCTTAGTTTTAGACGGGTTTAGGCAATTTATTTTTGGCCAAATCAAAGAACACGCGCTTGAAAAATATAATCAAGAATTAAAAGAGTCGGGATTTTTTAAAAGGATAGGAAAGGGCGTCGCTAAAAAATATCAGATAGCTAAACTGGAAAAAACAACGGCTAAAGATTTATTATCCTCAGGTCTTTCTCAACACGAAAAAATTTTAAAACAGCTGACTAAAGCTACCAAAGAGCAAGGAGTTGACGCGATTGTCAACGAAAACGGCGAAGTGGAAATTCAATACGCGTCGCTTTTGGACAAATTTACTCTTGATCGTTTGAATCCTGAAGATAAGGGAAAAATTGAAATATTCAACAAATCCGCAACGGCGTTGAGTAAAATTCCTTATGAATGGTCGCTGGGCACAGCTTTCAAAAAACAGCGCCAGGAATTCGAAAAGATAAGAAAAGATTTCGAGATTGCGAAAATGGAAATTTTGAACTTGCCATCGGCGCGGGCTGCTTACAATATAATAGCTTCCAATTTAATGGATATCGAAAATAAATTGCGTTTTGGCCAGTTTATTAGTGTTCATCCCGAGGTTGAAAAAGAACTTAATAATATTCAGACGCAAAGCGCGTGGATAAAAATTCGCAAAGACATAATAACTGAGCGGGGTATTTATGCCGGCGTTGGATTTGGCGCGGCCGGCATGAATGCCGCCATGATGCTTGCCAGTGGATTTGTTTTGCCAATCGGCACTGTTATTTCCGGCGCCGCAATCGCCCGTTGGCGCGCCAAGGAAGCTTTAAATGAGCAAGATATTATGGCGCGAAAAACTTCGGGTTTTCCCAAAGCGTCAGAAGAACAGCAAAAGATTCTTAAGGAAAAATCCAAAGAATTGGCGGAAAAAGAAGAGTGGCTTAAGGCGAGATTTCCAAAATACGTAAGAGCGGAAAACGATTATCTTGAAGAGATTATTAAATTAAACAAAAAAGAAAAAGTTGAAGAAGCGCCGACAGCCCAAGAGGTGGAATTATTGGAACGGCTGAAAGCGAAATATGAAAAAGAGAGGTTTGGATTTGAATTGGATCCTTTGTTTCAAGAATATTATGCCAAAAAATCCGAATACGAAAAATTAAGAAACGGGATTTTCAAAAAAGAAAAAGGCGATGAAATGAAACAAAATGTAGTGAATGCGGATTCTTTGACAAATAAAATAGAGTACTTAATTAAAAAAATAGAAACAGAAAAAGACGTTCATAAAAAAGAAAAGTTTATGGAATCTTTGAAAGTCCGTTTGGATTATTCCGATGAAAAATTAAGAGAAGGCCTTGTTAATTTCGGCTCAAGCGAAGAAAGATTTCTTAATAATTACAATTTAATAAAATCCATATCCGATGGGTTTGTGTTTGCCGACTCTTTGGGGAATCCGAAAGTAAACACGGAACTTCAACAGAGATTGGACAGTTTTTTGTCGGCGAAAAAAGAAAAAATTTCCAAAGCCAGAAAAGAATATATAAGAAAGAAAATGGAATTAGGCGCGCTTTACGCGGTGGGGTTTTACGGTCTTGGTTTTTACGGAAGAAAAGCGTTGAGTTCTGGTTATAATTTAGTGTCTGATTGGTGGCAGTCATCTTCAAAAACAAGCCCGACCGTGGAAGGAATAGGCGAGTATGCTATGCCGATTGGAAAAAGCGGCGAAAAAATTGTCGGCAAAGCGATTCAAAGCGGGCAAATGAGTGGCGGGAAACCAGCAGTTGGCGCAGGTGTTGAAGCGTTAGTTCCGGCCGGAATGCCCAAAGCAGATAGTTTGATGCAAGAAATTCAAGCCCAGCCAATCGGTAAGCGCGGACCCGAGGGCGCGATTTTAGATTACTTTAAGAAAAACGAGATTGTGGCTCGGAAATTCGGCTATGACGAACATATGGATTTGAATAAATGGGCCGGCGCAAAAGCGCATCAATTATGGCTTCGTCACGCGCAAGACGCGATTAAAGATCCTAACGTTGAAGATGTTTTAAAAAAATTAGGATACGAACCTGAAGATTATATAAAGGGCTACGAAGAGATGATGCGGCATGTTTCTAACGGCGGAGTGAAAATAGATATTTCCAAAGGCAACGTTGATTTGATAGATATGGGATATTTGAAATTTAAGGCCGGTGGTTTAGAAGATGTGCCATCCGGAATTCAAAGTGACGAAGGCCTTCCTTTTGCGCCGCAAATCGATGAAGGTTTTTTTACTAGTCCTCAGATTGATGAAGGAACGGTTGCTGTTGAAAATAACGCGGTTGAAGCAGTTGATAATGCTATTAGCATAAGCGCGCTGCCTTCGGTGGAAAAATTTGCCTTCACCGATATTAATTTTTCTGTCGGCGAATTCAGCGCGATTAAAAACATTTCCATTGAAAAATTATTAAAAGAAATTCCGTCGCGCGACGAAGCGTGGGCGATATGGAGAGGGGAGGTAGAAGGAAAAACCATAAGCTTTCCCCACTACGAAACTTATTGGTACACGCAATTTAAAAGACAAGTTAATCTTGCCGAACAAATAAGGCAAATTGTGAAAGCGCAAAAAATAAGGCCTGACGTTTTAAAAAATATTTCTATAGGGAAATTTATAGAAAAATATATAGTGCCCGGCTTCAAAAAATAAAATTTTTAAGGTAAGGAACTGACTCTTGGTTTCTTTTGAATAAAAATCATTGCTTCATCCGTCTTTTAGAAGGGTGGGGCGTTCTTTTTCA
>JAJYNK010000015.1 GCA_021786355.1 bacterium | reverse complement strand
TCCTGAAGTTCCCCGTTGGAAACCAGAAAAGTTTAAGCTTTTGGCTGGCAATGCTGACCGTGATCGCCAGTGGAGTCGGATCGGCATTTCTTGTATTTTTTCTCATAAGCAACCCGGTCGAAAATCTCTGCGAAGCATTGCGTGGGTGGATAAGAAAAAAGACTTTGCTCAAAGTGCCCAATCTTTATAGCTGTTACAACAATGGCGTAACGGCATTAGTGAGAAAAGCTGACTATGAATACGCCTTGGAAACCACCGGAGACTCCAGCTTTAAAATTAAGCTGCTCATGATCAGCCCCACCTTCACATTTGGGAACTTCGTAGCTCCGCCAATGTCGGAAAAGGCGACGGGAACAATGTCTGACTTCCACAATCTCGTAAAAGGGGCGCATGTTGTGGAACTGTATGCAAATATTTTTGTTCCCTACACCTCCGGACTCATCCCAAAAGCAGAACAGGAACGGCTCTATCCGCATATTCCTCTCGCAAAGGCCGAGGAAATGATCTGGAAGGGATACAAAAGGCCAAAACAAACCGACAATTAAACATCATTCTTGTATTTATATTCGCCAGAAATGGCGAGTGCCTCGGTTTCGACCGGGGCATTTTTTTATTAAGGTTATACGATTCTACACTCCAAAATCAGAATCAAATTGAATTAAATCTTCCACTTTTTTGACAATCGATTGAGGAGTGATTTTATTTTTCTTATTGTATTCTATCTGGACTTTTCTGCGACGTTCGACTTCTTTAATGGCGCGCTTTAGCGATCCAGTCAAATTATCGGCATACATTATCACTCTCCCGTTTATATTTCTGGCAGCCCGGCCCATTGTCTGGACCAACGCCGTTTCGCTTCTCAAAAATCCCTCTCTGTCCGCGTCCAAAATCGCCACTAGCGCCACTTCCGGTAAATCCAAACCTTCACGGAGCAAATTCACGCCGACCAAAATATCAAATTCGCCTTTTCTAAATTGGGTTAAAATTTCCACCCGTTCCAAAGTTTTCACGTCCGAATGGAGATATTTCGCTTTAAATTTCTTTTTCACCAAAAATTCCTGTAAATCCTCCGCCATTTTTTTGGTTAAAGTATTTATAATCACCCTCTCGTTATTTTTCACGATTTTTCCCGACTCTTCCATAATATCGTCAATCTGCCCGCGGTTTTCTTTTTTATTAAATACAGGCCGTATTTCAATCGGCGGGTCAATCAATCCTGTTGGCCGAATAATTTGCTCTACAACTTGTTTTGAATTTTCCAGTTCAAAATCGCCCGGAGTGGCGGATGTAAAAACAATTTGACCGACTCTTTCTTCAAATTCGGAAAACTTCAGGGGCCTATTATCCAGAGCCGAAGGCAATCTCCAGCCGTACTGGACTAGTATTCCTTTCCGACTTTTATCCCCTTCATACATTCCCCTGATTTGCGGCACAGCAATGTGAGATTCGTCGATAATCGTCAAAAAACGCGGGTTGTTGTTTTTATCGCGCGGAAAATACTCCAATAAAGTATCCGGCGGCTCGCCCACCAATTTGCCCGTTAAATGCCTGGAATAATTTTCAATTCCCGGACAAAACCCCAAAGTTTTAAGCATTTCCATATCGTATCTGGTCCTTCGCTCCAACCGCTGGGCTTCAAGATATAAATTATTTTTATTGAAATAATCCAATTGCTCTTTCAATTCGTTTTTAATTTCCTCAACCGCTTTTTTTGTCTGCGGCTCCTGGGAAATAAAATGTTTTGGCGGAAAAATAACCAGCTCGTTCAAACCTTCCGTTACTTTCCGGGTAAGAGGATCTAAAAGCGCGAGTGATTTTATTTTTTGGTTTTCTATTTCGACAAAATACAGGGCGTTTCCGCTTGCGGGCATAATTTCAAATGCGTCTCCTCTGGCGCGAAAATAGCTTCTTTTCAAAACGCCGGGCGTTCTTTGAAATTGGATTTTCACAAGCTGGCGTATTAAATCTCCGCGGGTGATTAATTTCCCGATTTCCAAATGAAGCGCGCTTTCAAAATAATTAACCGGCACTCCTAAGTTGTAAATGCACGAAACCGACGCCACAACTATAACGTCTTTTCTTGTCAAAAGAGCGCTGGTTGCCTGATGACGAAGTTTATCAATCCCCTCATTTATCATCGCTTCCTTTCCTATATAAGTATCGGTTATGGGCATATACGCTTCGGGTTGGTAATAATCGTAGTAAGAAACAAAATAATTTACCGAGTTTTCCGGAAAGAAATTTTTATACTCGCGATAAAGCTGGGCAGCTAAAGTTTTGTTAGGCGCGATAACCAATGTCGGCATATCAAAATTAGCGATAACATTCGCCATCGTGAAAGTCTTTCCCGAACCGGTTACGCCCAAAAGCGTCTGATAATGATTTCCTTTTTTAATCCCTTCAATAAGTTTTCTAACCGCTTGTGGCTGGTCACCGGACAATTCATATTTAGTTCTTAATTTAAATATTTTTCCCATACATGCGGCTGGCTTGCCCCGCACCTTTACTTGTTAAGGTGCGGGGTCTCCAGTAGGCTTAAATTTTGAATGCAGTTTGAATAGAGGCATAATTACTTATATTACTGCGCAAAAAATTGACTTTGTCAAAAATAAAATTTATATTAACATCAGATAATTACTAATCAAATAATCCCGCTTTCTGGAGGACAAAATGCCACCCACGTCTTGGACGGAAGCATTTTCCGACTTCTTTTACCAACTCGTCATTCCGGCCATTATTAATCTTCCAAAAGTGTTCTTCGTAGCGTTTATCCTTCCAACTTTACTTCTTTTGTTTTTCGGCCTTCGCTTTTATCGGATACCTCGCCGCTTATGGATTAAAAAATTCAGAAACAAAGAGGAGGTTGAAAAACTCCAGGAGCTTCTGGCGATCAGCAGACAATACTCTGAAACAACGGAAATAAGAGAATGGATTTTAGAACAAATTTCACCGAGGCTGACTTCAAAGAAATTGCAGGTGGATTTTTTTGGACCTTTCAATCCTCCGGCGGTAAGCGGTAACATGAATCGCGCTCAATTCATCGAAGACCGGTTTCGCAGAAAAAGAAAAGAGCTCCGGGAAATATTCTCAGAAAAGGAAATAAGAGCGTTTTCGTAACAATCACCGCTGTCCTCCAACCTCCCCCGCCGCGCCTCAAAAACGCGGCATTTTTTACGCATCGTTCCGTTGTTTTTTATTTATTTTATTGATAAAATTATAGAAATACGAATCATTTTTATGCCCGGTATTATAACTTCGATAAATTCTCTATAGATTTTTGAGGATTTAAATGATTAATACCTAGCAATAAAAAAACAAAAGTTGTTTATTAAAAATCAGCTTCGAAAATTAACTCAAAAAAATAATCGAAGTTGTAATACCGGGTATGGCAACCATTTCAAAAATCGAAGAGGAATTAAAACGTGGCGCCGGGATTTCAATCATCGGTTTGGTTGACTCGCTTATTGAATACGCGTACAAAGCCGGCGCTTCCGATATTCACGTTGATCCCGAAGAGAAAAAAGTAAGAGTGCGGCTTAGAATTGACGGTATTTTAAACGACTCGTTTATTTTGCCTAAAGAAATCCAATCCGAAGTCATCACCCGCGTCAAAGTCCTCTCAGGGCTTCGGACCGACGAACACCAAGCGGCGCAAGACGGCCGTTTCCGTTTAAAATTCAAAGACGACGGCTTCGTGGATATCCGCGTTTCCTTGGCGCCGACTTTTTACGGCGAGGATTGCGTTATGCGCCTTCTTTCGGAAAAAGCCGAAAAATTTACTCTGGACAGTTTAGGATTCGCTCCCAAAGACATTGAAAAAATCGAGCGGAATATGAAAAAACCGTACGGAATGATTTTAGCGACCGGTCCCACAGGTTCCGGCAAAACAACGACTCTTTACACGATTTTAAAAACCCTCAACACCAAAGACGTTTCCATTATTACCATTGAGGACCCTATCGAATATGCTATTGAGGGGCTCGAACAAATTCAAGTCAACGCGAGAACCGGATTAACTTTTGCCAACGGACTGCGCTCTATTTTAAGGCAAGACCCTAACATCGTAATGGTCGGCGAAATCAGAGACGAAGAAACCGCCGCCATCGCGGTCAACGCCGCTTTAACCGGCCACTTGCTTCTGTCCACTATCCACACCAACGACGCGCCGACGACATTGCCACGGCTTATCGATATGAAAGTCGAACCGTTTTTAATCGCCTCCACGGTAAACGTCGCCATCGGCCAAAGACTTGTCAGACGAATTTGTACCGAATGCAAATTTGAAAAAAAAGTGACCATAAACGATCTGGAGGGCTTGATGGGAACATTTCCGGTTGAAACTCTTTACAAATCTAAAAAATTTTATCAGGGAAAGGGGTGCGAAAACTGCAGCGGCACGGGTTACAGGGGCCGCGTCGGAATACACGAAGTCATGGAAATAGACGACGAAATGAGGGCGGCTATCGTTAGAAAAGCCGACGCTACAGAAATCAAACACATTGCTGAAAAAAACGGCATGACTTCGATGATCGAGGACGGATTCAAAAAAGCTATTGAGGGTGTAACCACAATAGAAGAAGTGCTAAGAGTTATCCATGAATAATTTATGAATAATTTATTTTTTAGAGTTTCCAACCAGGAAAAAATAATTTTCGCCAAACACCTTTCCATAATGGTGAAAACCGGCATGCCCATTGTAGACAGCTTGCAACTGTTAAAAAAACAGGCCACTTCCAAAACGATGAAAAAAATTCTTGCCGAACTGGTTGACGATGTTTCCAACGGCCAATTTTTGTCAACCGGACTTGAAAAATTCAAAAACGTTTTCGGAGAATTATTTATCAACGTCATCAGAGTCGGCGAGGCCAGCGGAATACTTTACGAAAACCTCAATTACCTGGCTGAGGAGCTCCAAAAAAACCAAAATTTGAATAAAAAAATTAAAGGCGCTCTTATTTATCCGGTAATAATCGGCGTTTCCACGATAGGTATTGTCGGATTTTTAACTGTTTATATTTTTCCTAAAATTCTTCCGGTTTTTAAAAGCTTAAAAATAACGCTTCCGATCACAACACGCGCCTTAATCGCGGTCAGCAACTTTTTAGTCGCTTACGGATTTTACGTTGTTATAGGATTGATAATTTTTATAATTTTTATCTGGCTGATTTTAAAAATAAAAGTGGTTAAATATTCCGCCACGCGATTTTTACTGGTTTTGCCTTTGGCTGGACGACTGTCAAAACACTACAACATAGCAAATTTCTGCCGGACATTGGGCCTTCTTCTTAGAAGCGACATAAAAGTAGTTGAAGCCATAACCATCACATCGACAACCACCGCTAATCTTATTTACAAAGAACAGATCGGCAAAATAGCAACTGGAGTTTCCCGCGGCGAAGAAATTTCCCAATTTTTAATCGGCCGGCCGGATCTTTTCCCTCCGATGGTAGGAGAGATGATTTCAATCGGAGAAAAAACCGGAAACCTAAGCGAAACCCTGCTTTATCTTTCTGAATTTTACGAAAACGACGTAGACGACGTTACTAAAAACCTATCCAGCATTTTAGAACCGCTTCTTATAGTTGTTATGGGCGTGCTTATCGGCTTTGTTGCTCTTTCGATAATCACCCCAATATATTCTGTAACACAAGGATTGAAAGTAAAATAATTTTATAGCAACCGTGGATTCACCCCGCGCCTTTGGAGGATCGCGAAGCAATTAATTTTTATATTTATTTTAAATGCATCATCCTAAGTTAAAAACTAATACCACACCGATGTATTCGAACAAAATAAAATCCTCCAAAAGCGCGGGGTTCACTTTGATAGAAGCCCTAGTGGCCTCCACCTTGCTTTTAATAATCTCCTATTCAATATATCTGACTTATGCCAATATTCTGGAAATAATTTTAAAAAACCAGTGGCGAGTCGAAGCTGTTGCGGCCATAGAAACCCAGTTCGAAACCGCCAGAAAAATGAATTATTCCGACATCGGCATTTTAGGCGGATATCCTTCCGGAAAACTTTTGGCAACTTCAACCGTTCAGTCCGGAGGCGGCAGTTTTTTATTAACGACAACCGTCAGGAATATTGACGACCCTTTTGACGGCCTTGCCGGCGGAACCCCTAACGACACTTCTCCGGCAGATTATAAAATTGTTGAGATTAAAGCGGATTGTGTTTCGTGCGCTGGTTTTGGCGGTGTTGCTTCCATTATTATGACCACAACCGTTGCTCCGGCAAAGGGCCTCGAAACCACAACCAATAACGGCTCGCTTTTTATAAATGTCTTGGACGCTTACGGCCAGCCAATAAGCGGCGCCAATGTAAACGTAATAAATTCAAGCACTACGCCCCCGATTAATATAACCGACACCACAAACCTAAGCGGAGCGCTTCAACTTGTAGATATCCCAACTAGCACCGCTTCGTACAGAATTTCCATCGGCAAATCCGGTTATTCTTCCGAAAGAACATATCCTGCCGGCGCTCCCTCAAACCCCAACCCGACTAAACCCGATGCCACCGTTGCCTCTCAACAAGTAACCTCAATAAGTTTTGCCATCGACAACTTAAGCGCTATTAATTTATCAACTCAAGACAAGTTCTGCGCCCCTGTTGCCAATATCGATTTTTTAATCCAGGGAGGCAAGCTGATAGGGACAAGCCCCAATGTTCTAAAATATTCGGCCGCTTCGCAAACCGATGCCGGCGGAAATAAAATATTAAATAATCTGGAATGGGACACTTACGCATTCACAAACACTAATGCCTCTTATGATTTAAGCGGCAGCTTGCCTTTTCTGCCACTTACTTTAAATCCCAGTACCACCACTGATCTCAAATGGCTAATGGAACCAAAATTGCCGCTCGCCCTTCTTACAACAGTTAAAGATCAAAACAATCAGCCAATTAGCGATGTTTCAGTGACAATTTCCGGAAACCTAATAAACAAAACCCAAATCACCGGACGAAGATCGTTTATACAAACCGACTGGTCAGGATCAAATTATCAATCCCAAAGCGGAGAAATTGAAACCGAAGCCGCTCCCGGAACAATAACATTAAAATCGTCCGGCGGAACTTACACGACAAGCACTCAGTGGCTGGAATCAAATACTTTTAATTTAGGCGCCTCCAATACGTCGTTTTATTCAATCGACTGGACTCCGACGAATCAACCGCCTCAAACCGGCGTTGACAGTTTAAAATTCCAACTTGCCGCCAATAACGACAACTCAACCTGGAATTACGTCGGCCCGGACGGAACTTCCAATTCTTTTTACTCTTCCAGCGGTACGATTTCTTCTTTGCTCAATAACAATCGTTATTTCCGTTATAAAATATTTTTGAGCACCACGAACCAAAATTACACGCCTTCGCTTCAGGAAGTAAAATTTTATTTTTCTTCGTCATGCATCCCGTCGGGGCAAACATTATTCAACGAGTTGACCAGCCAAACCTATACAGTTACCGCCTCAAAAACAGGCTACCAAACTTACACCAACTCAACCGTTTCGGTTTATAATAACTGGCAGGAGCTTGTAATAAACTTATTGCCGTTATAAATAAACAATTTTAAATTTTCCAATTTTCAATTTAAAATGAATTTTCAATGTTCTAATTTTAAAATTTAAGAATTAAAAATTTAACGCATGAAATATATTATCGCCATATTATTTTTTTTAACCGCGGCGCCTATTTTGGCGTTAGCTCAACCCCCCGAGATTAAGTATTTCGAATTCGCTCCGGACGAATCCAATAATTTTTCCGTTTCCCGCCGCGGCGAAATAATCCAGCCGTTTATCGTTTCCAACGACCTGATTTCCGGCTTTGACATGTGGCTCGACAATTCGGTTGCCGGAAACATAATAGTTTCGCTTTTAAATAATTCAAATCAGACTCTTGCTTCAAAAACGGTTTCCGTGCCAATACTTTCTCCTGCGTGGGGCGGCAGAAGATTTCACGTAACTTTTAACCAAGCAATAGCGGTAACAGGAGACCAAATATACAAAATTAAAATTACCGGCGCTTCAACGGGCATAAATATTTATTACGCCAACCGCGTGGCGCCGCTTGAACATAACGCCATTTATTCACCTTTGGAAAAGATAGTTCTGCCCGCGGTTGTTTCCGGGATTGAGCAAAGTTTTTCCGTCAAATTCGCGCTTTATGATAGTTCCGACTTGCTGCCCCCGATACTTTCGAACCCAATTTCATCAACTTCTTCCAATACCGCTTCTATAAATTTCAATGCCAACGAACCGGTTGATTTTAAAATAACGCTTGAATCATCGGATAAAACCCAACTACAAACCGATCCGTTTAAAAATGGTTATCAAATTTGCAACCTCGCGGTAACAACCTGCAATTCGATATTTACCATTACGCCAAACACCAGATACGATTATCAAATACTGGCAAAAGACCAGTGGGGCAACGAATCAAGCGCTAACGGCACTCTTGGCGTAAACGTTTATACCGCCCCAACTTCGACACAGACAGACACAACGCCTCCGGTAATTTCAAACATTCGCGTTTTATCTCTAAGCCAGAATTCCGCTCTATTTGCCTGGACGACAAACGAACCGGCAAATTCCAGCGTCTTAATCGGTCTTGTTAAACAATACCAAATCGTCACAAGTATCGGCGACTCGACATACGAACTTGAACACGCGATAAATTCCGGGAGTGTTTTGCAACCAAACACAAACTATTTTGCCTCAATTATATCTATCGATCTTTTTGGAAACGCCACCAGCCAATATTTTGAATTCACTACTTTGCCGGCTACGCCTCCGACAAATCCGCCAGCAAATCAACCGCCCACAACCCAACCCCCTAGCACCCAACCTCCTCAACTATTACCAACAACTTCTCTAACAAGCACTCCGCCAACACAAACTCTATTAAACGCCACCACTACAACAGCAAATCAAAATCAAAGTCTCCTTTCTTCTCTGTCGGTTTTTCAAAGCAATCAAACATTAAATATCGCCTGGTCATCTCCAATCTCCGGGCCTTCAAGCGGCTACTTAATAGATATTTTTGACGCGAATTATAAACTCGTTAAAAAAATATTCGTTTCCAAAGAAACCCGTGGCGCCGCTCTGGACGACTTGGCAACAGGAAAATACAAAGCGATAATTTATTCAAACAACAACGGGGTTTTTGAAAAAATTTCCAAACCTGTTGATTTTTCTGCCTCGCCTAAAAATTCGCCTTTTTCTTCAAAAAATATTTTTTACGGCATTCTCGCCGCTCTTATTTTAATTGCCGCCGCAGTTACTATTTATTTCATAAAAATAAAAAAATGCTTCGACCGAAGTTCTAATATGGGGTTTACTCTTATAGAAATTCTTGTAACTATGGGAGTCGCGATTATGATTATGCTTTTTATCGGATACTTCATTAGAAATGTCATAAGTTTTGAAACATTTTTCGGTGGCGAAATAAAAGTTCAGCAAGAACTCTTACAAACCCAGCAAACAATCATACCCGAGGTTCGCTCAATGAGGGTTTCGGCTGTCGGTGGCTATCCGATTGCCGAAGCAACCAGCAATTCCTTTACATTTTTCAGCGATATTGATGGAGATAGCGTTGTGGAGCAAGTAAAATATTTTACAAGCAGCACGATTCTTGAAAAAAGCGTAATCAAGCCGGTTGGCAATCCGCCCGTATATAATTCTTCTAATCAAATTGTCACGGATATGGTCCACAATCTTAATATGGGCACTTCAAGCATTTTTTCTTATTACGACGCCAACTATTCCGGTTCCGAATCAGCAATGGCATATCCGATAAATATTTTGCTGGTTCGCGAAGTTGGTGTCAAAATTACCGCCAGAGACGAAGACGCGGGCTCAACTCAGGAAATTTCAATAAAAATAGCGCCGAGAAATTTAAGAACAAATTTATAATAGACGAATAATACCAACAATGCGAACGTATGCGAACACCACAAACTAAAATAAAATCGTCTAAAAAAGGAACGTTGGCAATCCAAGTATTAATATACGGAGCTGTCGCCGTTATTTTCCTTTCAGGATTTGTTATCTGGGCCGATGCCACTTTAAAATCCGCGACTAGGTACAACGAAAAAGAATTGGCGCTTTCAATAGCGGAATCGGGAATCGAATATTATAGGTGGCATTTAGCGCACGCCTCCAATGATTATAAAGACGGCACGGGCCAACCCGGACCGTATACTCATAATTATTTCGACAAAAACGGAGTTCAAATCGGCCAATTTATTTTGGACATAACTCCCCCGCCCGTAGGTTCGACAATGGTTACCATCCGCTCTACAGGAAAAGTCCTTTCCGATCCGACTATCGAAAAAATAGTCGAGGTAAAGTTAGGCATTCCTTCGTTCGCGAAATACGCCGCGGTTTTAAATGCTAACGTCCGCTTCGGCCAAGGAACAGAAATTTTCGGGGAATTGTTTTCCAATTACGGCGTCAGAGTCGACGGACTGGCGCACAATATCGTTTCTAGCGCTCTGGGCACTTATAAAGATCCCGACCATTCCGGAAACAGCGAATTCGGAGTCCATACCCACAAAGATCTTCCACCCGCAAATACGGTTAACGACAGTTTTCGGCCAAATGAAGCTCCGCCAACATCTCCGGTGCCAAACAGATCGGATGTTTTTATGACTGGCAGGCAATTTCCGGTTCCAGCGATTGATTTTACCGGTATAAGCGCAAATTTAACCCAAATAAGAACCGACGCCCAAGCAAGCGGATTTTACGCTTCCAGTTCCGGCAGCCAGGGCTATCATATTGTTTTAAAAACCAATGACACTTTTGACTTTTACCGTGTCACCTCGATTCTTAATCCTCCAAATGGCTGCACATCTGTTTTAGGCGAACAGGATTGGGGAACCTGGACAATCAGCAACCAACAATTTGTAGCCAATTATCCTTTTCCGGCAAACGGTTTAATATTTATCGAGGATAACGTCTGGATAGACGGCCAAATAAATACAGCCAGAATAACCGTAGCCGCTGCAAAGTTCCCCGAAACTCCGTCCAATTGGCGGGCCATAACAATAAACAATAATCTTCTTTACACTAATTTTGACGGTCGTGATACGATAGGCCTTATAGCCCAGGGCAACATTAACGCCGGCTTGCAAAGCGCGGATTTTTTAACAATAGATGCCGCGTTGATATCTCAAAACGGACGAGTTGGAAGATATTATTTCCGCCCTCCGGGCAGCAACCAGAACCGCTGTTCACCGTACCACGTAAGAAACACCATAACTCTTTACGGAATGATAATGTCCAATCAAAGATACGGTTTCGCTTATACTGACGGCACCGGCTACCAAAACCGGAATATAATATACGATCCAAATCTCCTTTATTCGCCCCCGCCAAGCTTTCCGCTTACGACAAGCGGGTATCAGATTTTATCCTGGGAGGAGATAAAATAAATGTGTGCCCCCACACCAAACAAGTTTATGGGTTTAGTTTATTGATTTTTTAATTTTTATTTATAAACGCTTCGGTTTAATTCTTGACTGAAATTTCAGGTTTTTTATGAATTAACTAAACCCGCCCCGATTTAAATCGGGACAAAAACTTGTTATGGTGTGGGGGTGTGGATAAGTATTTTTGCCCAATAAATTATATTTTGCTAAAATATAATTAATATCGATAAACCCCGTAGTAGAACTTTGACTGATCCCGCTTAGCGGGATTAAAATCAAAGATTTTAATCGGTCAAAGTTTCACTACAGGGTAAAAGGTCGAGATTATAAGAGAAAAGACACAAAATGAAAAGCAAAGGTTTTACATTAATCGAATTATTGGTCGTTATCGGCATTATCGCGATTTTGGCCGGAGTTGTTATAGTTGCCTTAAACCCGGGCAGACAGTTTGCCCAGGCAAGAAACACTCAAAGGTGGAGCAATGTTAACACGATCTTAAACGCAATCAGCCAAAACCAAGTTGATAATAAAGGCAACTTTACTTGCACAACAGGCGGCCCTCTTCCGACTTCAAGCACACAAATAGGATATAGCGGATACAACATTGAAACTTGCATAGTTCCTACCTATGTTTCTACTATGCCCGTTGATCCAACATCCGGAACAGCATCATCAACCGGATACTTTGTGGTTTACGATCCAGCAACCCGAAGGATCACGGTTTCCGCACAAAGCACAGAAATACCGCCAGAAACAGCAATAATTTCAGTAACTCGATAAGACATTAAAAGTTTAGACACAAAAATCCCGCTAACGCGGGATTTTTGTTACTCAACAACCACCTTGCCAAAAAAAGTCGGATTTAAATGGTCATGATAATTCCAACCGCCAAGAACATCAAATTTAAATTCCCATTGACCGCCGGGCGCAATCGCTTTACAAGCGTCAAAAATACTTCCAACGCACCCGCCTTTTATCGGATATTCATTATGAGTCGGATGCTTTGCCGAAGCCGGCCAAAAATCTTTTGAACTGTTATTTTTAAAAACAACGGTCGTGCCGGCTTTTATCGTTAGAACAGGCGGAGAAAAACCTAAATCGGTAAAAACAATTTCTTTTGTTTGTGCCCCTGTTTGGTTCGGAACGTAATTATCGCTTGATTGTTTTTGTTGTCTACCGGGCGTATTAGAAAAGTAAAATATCGCGCCAACCAAAACTAAAACAATAATAGCGCTAATAATAATCCCGTAAGTTTTGGAATTCATGTTTTTTATGAAGCGCGTGTTAATCGACCTTTCCCCCACACCAAACGCGGATTGAATCAAACTCTTCGGCTTGATAAAGCGAATTTGTAAACAAATTCGAATATCCGTGTTATGGTGTGGGGGTTGGTATTATAAATTATCTGTTATCTACTCCCACTGCCTGAGAAATATTGCCAAAGCCGTCTTTTCTAAGAAGACGAACAAGTCCCCTGTTTATTTCACCGATAAACTGCGGCCCCTCGTAAATCACGCCGCTAACAAGCTGAACCAACGAGGCGCCCAATCTAATCTTTTTGTAAGCATCCTCGGCGCTGAACACGCCCCCGCAACCGACAATAACGTATTTCCCGCCGGTTTTCCGGTAAATATGACTTATCTGCCTATTAGCTAGCTCTTCCATCGGCTTGCCGCTTATACCCCCCTTTTCGGGCAAATCCTTATCTATAATATTTACTCTTTTTTTAGTGGAATTGGAGCAAACAAAACCGTCAACCGGATATTTTTTACAAACCTCCAAAATCGAGTCCGTTTCGGCCTCATTTAAATCCGGGGAAAGCTTTAAAAAAATCGGTTTTTTCTTTTGTATCTCAAATATTTTTTTCAGAAGGCTTTCCAATTTTACAGAATCGGTAAACGGCTCTCCTCCAAAAGCGTTGGGACAGCTTATATTTATAGTCGTATAATCGCCTACCTCGCCCATTGTTTTATAT
>JAJYNK010000033.1 GCA_021786355.1 bacterium | reverse complement strand
CTAAACAAAATATATGTGAGGAAGCCATAAAACGCGATAGAAATCGTTGCGTGTCCGCTGGGGAACGAAAAAGTGTCCTCGGCGTAAAAAGCAACATCTGGTCGCGCACGATGAAATGCCAGCTTTCCGAGAGAATTAAAAAGTTCGCTTCCGACAATCGTTACCCAAAAAGGGAGCAGGTACGATCTTTTTCGCCATAACCAAAGAATTACAGAAAGAACAATCGCTGAACTTATAACAATTTGCCATTTCCCTATCAGCGTTATCCATGTAAAAATTCTTATTAGCTCGGTATCGCGGAAAGCGGATAAAAGATTTGCCACGCGCGTATCTGCCGCAACGATAACATCTGAAGTGACGATGTCTTCAATAATGCCGAAAAACAGAACAAGAACATACACAAACGTTACGCCAAGCAATGTAAGAGGCAAGCCGGAAAATCTTTCTTTGTTCAATCTGTTGCGGACAAAGTTTGGAAGTATCGGGTGTTTGGCAATAAAATTTTTGATGTCGGGATTGACGGCAAGAGCCTCTTTTATAGACAGAGAAATTGATTTGAGGAAGGCAAAAAATAGCGGCGCATACTTTACGAGAATACGAATGATGATCACAGAAACAACTACCGCAAGAACGGATAACCCCGCGCGACTTGACCAAATCTCAATCACGTTTAATGCGCCGCCAAAGAAATAACCAAGAAACAAAGAAGAAATCGCCCAAAGAATACCGCTGATAATGTTCCAGAACAGAAAAACTTTTTTATCCATTCGGAAAAGTCCCGCGACAAACGGAATAATGGGCCGAAGCGGGCTGATAAACCTTCCCAAGAAAATGCTTTTGTTGCCATGTTTTTTGAAAAATTGCTCGCCGCTTTCTAAATGGCTCAGCTTAAGTATTTTATTTTCTTGGCGAAAAAGTTTTGTACCTTTTGTTCCCAAGTAATAGCTAATGCCATCGCCGAGTACCGCTCCAATTGCCGCAAACCAAATCAAATCTCCTATATCAAGGTATCCTTGCGCCGAAAAAAACCCGAAAAGCCCTACAAGAATTGTTCCGGGGATGATTAGACCGATGAACGGCAAAGATTCCGCCAATGAAATAAACAAAACTACCCAATATCCGAATATCCCAAAGTGTTGAATGGTTGGCAAAAACGAATTTATAAAATCCATAATTATTTTTTCATTAAATCATCAATCCCCACACCCAAAGCGTCAGCAATTTTTTTAACAGTTTCAATTCTTGGATCGGGCGTTGCCCCCGATTCAATCTTGGTAATTGTATATAAAGTAATATCGGCAAGTTTTGATAATTTGTCCTGTGAAATACCCATTTTATCTCGGTATTTTTTTATATTCTTTGCTATGGTTGAAATTTCTTTTTTTGACATTGTAATATAGCTTTAGTATGATAACTTTACAGATACTATTTTTACTTGTTATTATTAGTATATGAAATTTTTAACAAAAGGTCAAACAAAATTCTTGGCGGCGCATTTTGCAAAGCGAAATACGAAAAATTGCGGCGGCGGAAAAAGAAGCGGCGAAAGCGAGGGCGGGCAAAAGCTTGTCCCGTGCCACGACACGGGATTCCTTCCCCTCAACCCCCTTCCTTTTTGCCCGCCCGAGCGTTCCGTTTTGGTTCTGCCGCGCGAAGCGCGGCAATCAGTCGGGATTTTGTTCAAAATGAGTTCTGACTTTTTCCAACAAACACCACCAAAGTTTATTTTCAGCGGAATTTGCCTCGCTCGGGGCTTCGCGCCTCGCTTCGGCGGGCATTTCCGCAAGATAATTCCACGGATTTTTGAAATCAATCGTCAATTTTCCCGCCGCAAGGCGGCGGTTCATCCCGCCACTGCGGGATATTGCGGCAAAGCCGCAATGAGCCGATGGTTTTCTTTCGCCTTTGGCGGAATACAAAATGAAATTTTAATAAATTGTCGGTGTAAAGCGTTGCCTTTTTATAAAATTAAAAACTTCTAAAAACTATGATTAAATACTTTATCTATTGTAGAAAATCAAGCGAGGACGAGGAAAGACAAGTTTTGAGTATTGAGGCCCAGCTCACGGAACTGCGAGAGTTTGCCAAGCAAAACAATCTTTTCGTGGTTAAAGAATATTACGAGAGCAAAACAGCCAAAGAGCCGGGCCGAGAAGTTTTTAATTTTATGATGTTGGAAATTGAAAAAGGCAACGCTTCGGGAATTTTAGCGTGGAATCCCGATAGATTAGCCAGAAATTCAATAGACGGCGGACGAGTGATTTACCTTGTAGATACTGGAAAAATCACCTCGCTAAAATTCCCTACTTTCTGGTTTGAAGCGACACCGCAGGGAAAATTTATGTTGAGCGTCGCTTTCGGACAAGCGAAGTATTACACCGACAATTTAAGAGAAAACATTTTGCGGGGAATTAGACAAAAAATCAGACGAGGCGAACTTTCGGCAAAAGCCCCGCTCGGATATTTTAACGAACCTCGTTTGAGAACTATTGAACCAGACAGAAAAACTTTTAACAAAGTGAAAGAAGTTTTGCGAGCTTTTGCCACCGGAAACTACACGCTCACGGCAATTCAAAGCAAAATGTTTTCTCTTGGCTTGGTTGGCAAAGACGGAAAACTGCCGCACCTTTCCACAATTCAAAAAATCTTGACCAATCCGTTCTATTACGGACACTTTCGTTATCGCGGTGAAATTCATCAAGGATCGCATAAGCCAATGATTTCAAAGAAACTTTTTGACCAAATACAAGAGGCGTTGATAACAAACGGCAAACCCCGCAAAAAGCGAGGACCGAAAAACTTTCACTTTCTCAATTTTGCGGTTTGCGGCGAGTGCGGCTACGCTATCACTGCCGAACGGCATATCAAGAAAAGCGGACTAAAGTTTGTTTATTATCGTTGCACCCACAAAAGCAAAACGCAAAATTGTTCCCAAACTCGCTTTTTGCGTGAAGAAAATTTGACCGAGCAAGTAAAAGAAAGTTGTCAAAAAGTTTCTTTGCCCGACGATTGGCGGGAAAAATATCTTGCCAAAGTCGGCGAATGGGAAAAAGAAAATAGCCAATCGTCAAACCTTTTCGCTCAAAATCTTAAAACTGAACTTTCCGCCATTAAAGTAAAAATAGACCGGCTTATGGACGGCTATCTTGAGGGCAGTTTTGAACTGGCGGAATTTCAGGAAAAGAAAAACAAGTTAATGGCGGAAAAGAAAAATATTGAGGAAAAATTGTCAGATTTTGAGCGAAAAGGAAATCATTGGCTCGAACTCACAAGAAACTGGATTTTGGAGGCCAACCAAGCCAAAAATCTCGTTTTGCAAGAAAATTTTTCGGAAATGAAAAATTTTCTTAAAACCATCGGCTCGAACCGCCGCCTTGCGGCGGGAAAATTGGCGATTGATTTCAAAAACCCGTGGTATTTCCTTGCGGAAATGCCCGCCGAAGCGAGGCGCGAAGCCCCGAGCGAGGCAAATTCCGCTGAAAATAAACTTTGGTGGACCTACGGGGAATCGAACCCCGACCTCATCCATGCCATGGACGCATAATACCATTTTACTATAGGCCCGATTATAAATAACTGACTAGCTTTTAACTATTGACTATTAACATAGGAGAGATTTTATAATAACGAAACTTTTAACTCCTTGCAAGTTTTATATTAAAAATATAAGCTATTTTTATTAGCCCTCGTAGTTCAACGGATAGAATAGCACACTCCTAACGTGCGGATCGAGGTTCGATTCCTCGCGAGGGCACAGACGGAAGCGTGCCAGAGCGGTTGAGCCCCACACAAAATAAATTTTGTAAGGGGCACTGTGGACCGCACTCGTCCCGAATAAAGCGGTGGGGTGGCTGAGCCTGGTTTAAGGCGCCACACTCGAAATGTGGTATGCTCGAAAGGGCATCGTGAGTTCAAATCTCACCCCCACCGCTTTGCGCGGGATTGCGATTTGTTTCTCCTCGACAAGCTCGGAGACAAATCGGGAAAAATGCGGTATGCCGGAGACGGCATCGAAAGTTCGAATCCCCCGCTTCCGCCAGAAATCGAAATCGCATTTCGGCTTCCGATTTGGATTTCCAATTTTGGCGGTGTTTGTTAGACAAAGTTTTTTATATACATTTTCCACGATCGTGGAAAATGTATATAAAAATTTTAGATAGGCAATCTATTTAGCAAAAGCTCCACTTTTTCCAATTCGTCACTCCCCCTTTTTGGCACTAAAAGATGGCCTTGTTTTTTTGCGAGCTCGTAAAGTTCTTTTGTTATTTTTACGTCGTTCAAACAATAATTTTTTAATTCTTCAATATTGCCGTCTCGATAAAGATTGGGCGCCTCCAGGCCGTGGTGGGTTTTTTCAAGGCCTAAATTTGTTTTCGCAAGATTATTCAAGCTGACGCGTTTTCCGGTTTTGAATTCTATTTCATCAAGCAAGTCCAGCCTCGGAATTGAAAATAAATTCATTTCTTTGGAATGTTTTTTCAGCACGGGAATATCAAACCGGTTTATGCTGAATCCGATTATTAAGCCGATGCCTTTTAAGGACTCGATAAAATCCTCTATTTGATGCTCTTCGTAAGCGATAAATTCATTTTTGTTGTATGAATAAACGCCGATTAACGAAACGTCTAAGGCGTCAAAATTATCTCTTCCTACGTCGAAAAAAGTATTTTTTGTCTCTATATCGAGAACAATGGAATTGGTCATATGCCAATGTTGTTTAAATTTATAAGCTCAACGCGCAATAAATTTTATTACAACATTGAGCACCCAGCACCATTTTTGAAAAATAGAAAATCCTATCGTGCAAAAATGGTGCTGGGTAAAGGTTTTGTATCTAAATTTTTATCGTCTTCGACTCAAAAATTTAGACAAAGCCCTTTATGTATATCTGTCTGCCACTTTACTTGCAGCGTAGCTTTCGGGTTTTGTTTTTGCCTCAAAATCATTCGCTTTTATCATGCCAACCACTTCGGAAATCATTGTTTTAGTTTCGCCGTTGTTGCCGACGTCGGCGTGAATTTCAAAATTAAACGGAAGGGTCGTGGCTGATTTTAAAAACATCAAAACTTCTTTTGCCACTTCGATAGATAAAAGAACCTCGGTGATAATTCTGTCCCTCAAAGTATAAAATTTACCGTTCTCTGACCGTCTCCAAAAATATCTTCCTCCATTACCCACTCTGTGTACCACAATCGCGGTCACAAAATCGCTGTCATTGCTGGTTTGTTGGGAGTCCGTTCCGATAATCACCTTGTAGCGGCGCTTCTGATCTTCTTTCATAAAACTAATCACTTCTTCAACCACTTCGCGGGCGCTTATTTTTTTTCCATTCGAATCGTTAAAAAGGTCGTCGTTTTTCATGTTTTCGTTAGTAAATCGGCCAAATTTCTAGCCTCTACCGCCAGTATCTTCGGCGATTGAGCCTCAATTGTCAACCTTATTACCGGCTCGGTGTTGGAAAAATGAATATTGAACCAAAACCTGCCCAATGGCTTTTGTATTTCCATTTTTAAGCCGTCAAGCCGAGAAATCGTCAAAGCAAATCTTTTGTATTTATCCTCAATTTTTTTTATAGCCGCGGAGTAATCGCGCTTAGAATTTAACCGAAAATTAATCTCTCTTGAATAATACTGGGGCAATAAATCGACAAAATCAGCGAGAGAGTATGGCAATTTCGAAACGGCGTTAATGGCTTGAATCGCCGAAAAAATTCCAGAATCAAAATAATAGAAATTTTTGAAATAATAGTGCCCGGAATGTTCGGCCCCGAAATCGGCATTTTTCTCTTTCATTAATTTCTGGACGAAATAACGGCCGACTCTTGAAGTAAAAATTTTAAATTTTAAATTTTCAATTTTAAATTGATTAACGAGCCATCCAGTTCTGGTGTCTACAATTATTTTTTTTGGCTTTAAATACCAAATTAAAAGTTTGGCAACTACGTCAGGATTTATTTTTCTTCCGCGATTATCAATAAAAAAAGCCCTGTCGCCGTCGGCGTCAAAAATAATACCGATATCGGCCTTTTGTTCTAATACGAGAGAAGATGTCTTTTTGAAAGCGTTTCCTTTTAACGGATCCGGTCCGTGAGCTGGAAAATTTCCGTCCGGTCTTTCGTTAATTATATGAGTTGTCAGTTGTGAGTCGTTAGTTGTAAGTTGGCGAATAATTTCGCCCGCCGCGCCGTTAGAACAATCAATAACGACGTTGGTTTTTCGTTGAGGATTCAAAAATTTTTTGAGAAAACTTACGTATATCTGCCGATATTTGGTCATTTAATAAATTAAAATGAAAATATTAAAAATAAAAATTACAGATTAAAATTATAAAACCGATAAATCCTATATTTTTTTATTTTACATTGTCATTTTTTCATTTTGATTTTTTATTTTTGAATTATTTTTTGTTGAGCAATGTTCTCTTATAAACATCCAAGTGGCTCAAAATTAATCCGGCGCCTTTGGCAACGCAAAAAAGAGGATTTTCGGCAACGTACGCGTTAACGCCTAAAGCTCTTTTAAAAAACTCTCCGAGTAATGGTATCTGCGCCGTGCCGCCGGAAAGAATTATCCCCTTTTCCATAATATCGGCAACGAGCTCCGGCGGAGTTTCGTTAAACACATTTTGAACAGAAGCCGCGATGTCCAAAAGATGGCCGTGCAAAGCCTCGGCAATCTCGTTCGAACTAATAACGACATCTTTAGGCAAACCGGAAATCATGTCACGACCCCTTACCCTGAAAGTCCTTTTATCTTTTGTTTGAAGAGCGGAACCAACTTCGATTTTAACGGTTTCCGCCATTTGCTCGCCTATGGAAAGCGAATATTTCTTTTTTATATAATCGCTAATCGCGGAATCAAATTTATTCCCGGCCACTCTTAACGACGCCCAAGAAACAATGCCGCCAAGCGATATAACCGCCGTTTCCGAAGTGCCGCCCCCCATGTTGACAATCATATTGCCTGAATGGGAATTAATGGGAATGCCCGCGCCCAATGCGGCCAAAATCGGCTCTCTTACCACGTGAGCTTCTTTTGCGCCCGCTTCCTTGGCGGAGTTTATGACAGCCCGGCGTTCTGTTTGAGTAATGCCGGCCGGAACGGAAATAACAACATCGGGTTTAAAAAAATTAAAAGCTCCGATTGCTTTAGCGATAAAATATTTAAGCATCGCCTTGGTAATGTAATAGTCAGCGATAACTCCGTCTTTTAACGGCCGGTACGCCCTTATGTCGGCCGGAGTTCTGCCGATCATTTCTTTTGCTTCTCTGCCAACCGCAAGAACGGTGTTGTCGGCGGAACTTAAAGCAACGATTGTCGGTTCGTTGATAATAAAACCCTTTTTCGGGACAAAAACTATCGTGTTGGCCGTGCCCAAATCAATCCCAATTTTTCTGGTGAACATATTTTGAAATATACGCGATTTTGTTGAAAAATTCAAACGACGCGATATAATTGCAGTTGAATATGTCACTATTATCAAGACGTCTGCTACTCGTCCTTTTTACTTTGATTTTTATAATCGGCGGTTTGATTATTGTTTTATACGGACTTGGCTGGCGGTTAAATCTGGAAAATTTTCAAATACAAAAAACCGGCGCGATCGCGATTCAAACAACGCCCCGCGGAGTTGTTATAAAATTAGACAACAAAGAATTTTCGGATGATTCGAATATAATTCAAAACCATACTCTCATCCCAAATCTTTTGCCCAAAACCTACATCGTCACAATAGAGAAAAACGGTTTTCAAAAATATCGCAAAATACTAAAACTTAAACCGTCTTTGGTGGAAACGATAAATGCGTTTTTGCTACCGAATAAATTTAAATCGGAAACTCTTGCGAACTCAATAAAAGGAAACGTCATAATCGACGTATCAACGGATTCCAATAAAATCATCACTTCAAATAACCTAAACAACAATTTTTATCTTTATGATTTAAAGAATCCAAAAACCGCTTTAAATATCGGGGTTTTGGCGGCAAATATAATATCGGAAAATGCAAATAGTTTAGAAATAAAAAAGGCTGCATTTCTGCCTTTTGATTCCAATCGAGTTGTCGTCGAAACAAAAAACAGTCTGATAATTTTAGACACCGAGCGACGGCAAAAGGAAAGCTTGATAGAAGAAAAAATATTATCATGGAACATAAAAGGCTCAACTGTATATTTCGCAAAAATAAAAAAGGGGGATAAAAATACTATTTCGTTTCTTTCGTACAACCTTATTTTTAAAACTCAAAACACTCTCTTTGAAATAACTTCTTCTACCGCGAAATTCCCCGTAAAAAACATGGAGGCGTCCAGATCGGGAAATCGAATCGCCTTTTTGGATTCGGACGGAGGGCTATATTTATTTACGGAAAAAAATCCTTTGCCGGAAAAAATAGCGCGCTCCGTCAAATTTTCCGAGTTTTCTCCAAACAACCAAGCAATAGCTTTTTTAGACGCAAATGGCATTGTAAATATCCGCTTTGTCGACGGGTGGGACCAAATATTTAGAAAAAAAATCGGCGATGTATCCAGATTCGAATTAACCGATAATCAAAGGTTAGAAAAAATTTTCTGGTATAAGGATTCTCTTAGGCTGCTGACGGAAGGACCCAGCAAAATTAGCTTAATGGAAATCGACGATCGGCCACCGCTAAATATATACAATATCGAAAGTAATTTCGATTATTTCTTTTATGACGGGGAAAACAATTTTGTCTACATACTTCGACAAGGACAGCTCCAAAAAGTCAGCCTTGAAAGTTAGAATCTTTTAAAAATTAGCTTTAAAAATCAAGTTAAAGCTGAAGATGTTTTTTGAAACCTCTTTGATTGACGACAGAGGAATCTGAACATTGGAAAATCTTGAGTCTTTTTTAAGATCCTCGCCAAAAGCCGACACTCTTTCCTCGCTTGGCGCCTCGCCCGTTATTATAATCGGAGAGCCGGCAGAAGAAAGATAAAATCTTTTTATTGTAATGTCGCTCCCGAGCTTTTCAACAAGCGCGTCGAAAACCGGGGACCAGCGGGATTTATTAGAATAGGCGCTGCTTATTAAATCAGCTTTTTTATTGAATTCTTCGGCTTGGCGAGTCAATTCTGATATTTTTTGGCTATTAGGATTTACGCTCAACGCGCCTAACTGTCTCTGTAAATTATCCGAGTTAGAGCTCAAGAAAACGTCTAAACCGACAAAAACCAGCAGAACAAAAGCGAGGACCGCGAATAAAATATTTCTCCAAATTTTTATGAAACCTATAGTCTGATAATTACTAAACTTAACATCGGTATCGTCGCTCGACAAAGAAACAATATTATCTTGGGAGCGCGGCACCAAACCGCGAAGCGCTACTCCTAAAACGCTGTACCAACTAATCGCCAATTCTTTAAATTGTTCGAGCGAGAGAGTTTCGGATTTTATATTTGGCGCCCCTTCGATGAGAGCCTTTAAAATATCGTCAATCATACTGGGAGCAATGACTAAAATCTTTTCGATCTGCCCGCCAATGTGATTTTCATGAAAATTCAAAACTTTCCGAGTCTCAGAAACAATTAATTTTTTAAAAGAGTCCAGATTTATCTTTTTTTCTATTCCATAAGCCGAGAGCCACGCCACAAAATGAGCAAAATATAGATTGCCGTTTTTAACAATCCCGTATGTCAATCCGTCTCCGCTAACCCTCAAAAAAAGATAAGTTTTTTCTTTAGCAATTTTTTCGCCTAATTTAACTAAAACCCTTGAAAGCGAAAGCGCCGGAAATTCAAAAGCGGCAGTTACGAAACCAGCCTCTTCTATTACCGACTCAAATTCACTAACGGTTTGTTTTGGAATAAAAACTCCGAAAATTTCCAGCTGATTTCCGCCGCTTAATTCTTTTTCCCCTATTAATTGCCAATCGCTATAAACGCTTTCAAAATCAACGGGCGAGGCCATTTGTAAATTTAACTTGGCGGCTTCGTCGATTCCGCTCGAGGCTATTGCCGGAAGATTTAAAAGCGCAGAATAAATATTGCCATCCGATACACTCACAACCGCGTATATTTTTTTCTTTTTTTTAGACGTTATCTTGGAATGCAAATTCAAAAGCATCAAACGCAAAGCATCCCTGTTTTTAACCTTGCCATTTTCCACTATAGAAGGCGGAAGTTTTAATGAAAAAAAATCAACTTTTTTTTCTTTGATTAAAACAAAGCGCAAATAGGAGTCGCTTATTTCCAATCCCCCAATCGCGGGCTGAGGATTTAAAAATTTTAAAATCCTTTTAATTTTCTCCATTGAATAAATTCTATCACATTAGACGGAGAAATTCATCGGTTTTCCGCTAAAACGCGCCTTGGACGCGTTCGGGCGCGGTATCGTTTAAGATGTCTAGCCCGCCGAGATTACCGAATTTGCGCCCTAAAATTATTTTTTAGCGCAACGGTTATTTTTTCGATTTCTTTGTCAATTTCTGGGTCAGTCAGGGTGCGATCCGGTCTTCTGTAAATAATCCTGTAAGTGTAGCTGATTTTATTTGGACCAAATTTCTCCGTATTTTCGTATTTATCCAAAAACTCAACCTGTTCCACTAAATCACCGCTAACTTCACGGACTAAATCAAAATAATTATTAGGAATAAAATCATTATTAACCACAAAGGAAATATCGCGAGTGATAGGCGGATACTTACTAACTTCTTTGAATTTCTTTCCAAGCTTAAGTTGCTTAGTTACGCGCGGGTCTGTTGACCACAATAATCTGATATCAGGCAAAGCCATACTAATAATAGCCAACCGTTCTAATCCAAATCCAAAAGCCCAACCGGTATATTTTTTAGAATCTACGCCAAGCTTTTCTAAAACACTGCCTTTAACCACACCGCAACCGACTACTTCTATCCATTTACCGCCAATCTCAACTTCCATTTCCAAAGACGGATCCGTATACGGGAAAGAGTCTTTATTGAGCCGATAATTCACGCTCGGACCGAACACCGCGATGGCAATATTTTTTAGCGCTTCTTCTAGGTCGGTTTGCGTGATGGTTTTTAAAGATTTCGGAGACAAGTACCAACCGTCAATCTGATGAAAAACATTCATGTGTTTGCAGTCAATTTCGTCTTTGCGATAAACTTTCCCATAACTGAAACTGCCTACTGGCTGATTATCCGCAATATCTTTTTTAACTCCTTCGTCTTGCAAATAATAATACCACATTATGGTGGTGTGGGGACGTAAAATGTTTTTATCGTCAACATAATAAGTGTCTGATTTACTGCGCGCCGGATGATCAGCCGGAAAATCAAATAAGTCAAAACTGATATTTGCCGGAACAATTTCAGGGGTTTGAATAACATCCAAATCCTTAAAATAAGGACTTGATAGAATCCGTCCAACTATTTCGTGAATAGGACTGCCGTCTGTTCTGGATAAATCCGGCATACTTAAATAACGCCTCATCCTTAAAGCTTCAAAATCGTTTCGTTTTTCAAGATTATTTTTTAATTGCCCCTCCTCTTCGGCGCTTATAACAATTTTTCTATTCATTATTGTTAGTGAATAAATCCCGCACCTCTCCCCGAATGCCCCGCGGTTTTGCCCCAGGAATGAGGAGGCGCATGTCATAATATCCTTTCCACAAGGTCAATGCCTCAATACCTGCGGAAAGGTGCGGGATAAATAAAAACTTTTAAAAATCTTATCATTTGAAACTTTTTTAATCAATCCATTCGACTAAATTTCAAAAAACGCCTGAACCACTATAATAAAAACAATTCAAAGTGGATATTTTGGGGATTAACGCCGGTTTCTTTTAATCCTTTTCTTAAATCAAACATCATATTCTTCGGACCGCAAATATAAATTTCCCGTTCTTTAAAATCCGGAACTAATTTTTTAACAAGTTCGGCCGCGATTCTTCCCCGCTCGCCTTTAAAATCTTTATCCTCGCTCATAACGTAGTGAATCGGAAAATTATGCTCGACCGAAAGTTTATCGAGTTCAATTTTAAAAATTGTGTCTTTTTCGGTTTTGTTTCCATACACAAGAACGCTGTCTTTATTTTTCGCGATCGACTCAATCATAGACCTTATCGGAGTAATCCCGACGCCGGCCGCGATAAATAAAAACTTATCCCGCCGCGCGGCTTTTTCGGTAAATGTTCCGTAAGGCCCATCAATAAGTACGGGAGTACCGGGGACGATGTTTTTTATTTTCGACGTGAAATCACCCGAACTTTTAACAGTTATCCTTAATTCGTTATTTTTAGGAGCGTAAGAAAGCGAAAACGGATGGGCTTGCCAGAATAAATTTTTTGAAAGAAAACGAAAAATCATAAACTGGCCCGGCTTGATTTGAAATTTTTCCATGTCTTTTCCGGATATGTATATCGAAACAGCGGAGTCCGTTTCTTTTTCCAAACGCCTGACAAAAAACCGATGCCGATAAAAAAGAAATAACGGCCTGAAAAAACGCCAAAAAACGAGATTGACAAATACCACTAAATATAAAATATACCAATAATAAACAAACGTTTGATTACCGATAAAATCGCCTCCGAGTTTGAGTTGATGCCCCCACGCAAATAAAATCGCAAAATATGTCGCCAAATGGGTTAAATACCATGTTTCATATTTAAGCTTCTTTCTTACAATATTTATCGAAATAATTACCACGCCGGCAAAAAGCAATAATCCCAAAAACGCCTCGAAAACATCTTCGTAATTAAGGAAATTTAAAAACTGTGAAATAAAACTTGATTTATTGGCAGACGCGTAACCAATGGTTATAAATAGCGGATGAAGAACAATAAAGAAAATACTAAGAATGCCGTTCAGGTGGTGAATGCGCGTCAATTTATCAAGTCCGAATGTTTGTTCCAGCCAGACACTGCGGCCAATAAAAACGAATTGCATCAAAACAAAATAAACCGCCAGTAGCGCAAACACGCGGCCTAGAGCGATAAAAATTCCCGCGGTTCCTTCATCAAAAAACGCACCCGAATATTGCCACCAAAATCCAAAAATTATCGCGAGATTAACAATAAACAGCCCGTAGGCAAAGATTTTTTTCATAACAATTCCTCATATTTTACCACTTAAATACAATTTTCGCTTTTTTTCAGGAAATCTTTCAATCGCGTACCTTAACATTATCCTCGGCATTTGCCTGTGATGTTTTTTTAAAAAATTTTCCAAAATTTCCTGCGAGCAACGCTTACCCACTTCTCTTAACATCCATCCAACCGCCTTACATATCAAATCATGTTCATCTTTTAATAATATTTCGGCTATTTTTAAAGTTTCCTTACATTGATTTTTGTATATGTAATTAAAGGTGGCCAGTATAGAAATTCGCCTTTCCCACAATTTTTTTGATTTCGCGAGTTTATATAAAACGCTTTTAGATTTATTATGCAAAAATTCTCCCACGATATGCTGAGCCGATAAATCAACCAGGTCCCAATTATTAATATATTTTGTGTTTTTTAAATAT
>JAJYNK010000045.1 GCA_021786355.1 bacterium | reverse complement strand
AATATTTAAATCAAATTTTTAAAAGAATTTGATAGAATTTTAATTGGTGTGGGGGTTTATTCTTTTTCTTTATTCTCTTCAACCCCGCACCTTTAGAAGATTGCGAAGCTTTTTAATTCTATATTAAAAACTAAAAAATTTACTTTACCATTGATGATATATAGCTATAAAAATTTAAATCTCCGGCTTCGTATTAGAATTAATATCTTCTAAAGGTGCGGGGTCAACTTTTTCTTCAACAATTTCTTCTGCTTTTTTTTCTTCGTTTTGAATTTCAGCAATTCCCCCTTCCTGCACCTGGTCCGGCCGCGACTGGGAGCGGATGTCTATTTTCCAGCCCGTGAGCATCGCCGCCAAACGAACATTTTGTCCGTCTTTTCCGATTGCCAAACTTAATTGGTCTTCGGGAACAAAAATTTTAGCTTCCCTTCGGGGCATAATTTCCACATCTCTCGCTTTTGCCGGAGACAGCGACGCTGCCAAAAATTTTTCAATCTGCTCATTCCATTCAATGATATCGATTTTTTCATTTCCAAGTTCATTGGTAACAGCCATCACTCTCGTGCCTCTTTGGCCCACGGAAGCGCCAACCGGATCAATACCCTCTTCTTTTGAAGCAACGGCGATTTTTGTCCGGCTTCCGGCTTCTCTGGCAATTCCTTTTATTTCTACCAAACCGTCGGCGATTTCCGGCACTTCAAGTTCAAAAAGTTTCGCAACAAATTGAGGGTGGCTGCGAGATAAAATAATACCGGGACGTTTTCCTTCTTCGTTTTGTACCGCCAAAAGATAGAATTTCAACCTCTCGCCAACCCGATAATATTCTCCCGGAATTGTTTCGTTGAAAAACATGATTCCAGCCGCCCGGCCGAGATCGACAAAAACATTCCCTCTTTCGATTCTTTGCACGACACCGCTGATGATTTGGCCTTCCTTGCCTTGGAATTCTCGCTGAACGGACATTCTTTCTTCTTCTCTTAATTTTTGAATAATGACCTGCTTGGCGGTTTGAGCCGCAATTCTTCCAAAATCATCGTGCTCTTCCAAAGGAAAAATTAATTCTTCGTCTAATTCCGCGTCGGGTTTTATTTCTTTCGCTTCGTTTATCAAAATATGCCGGTCGGGATTGTATCTGGGCATTTTCTCTTCCTCGTCGGTTTCTTTGGAAGAAACCGCTTCTTCTTCCTCCTCCATTCTCACCGTTGTTTCGTCAACGACTATTTTTGTCTTCCAAAAATTAAGGCCTCCTGTTTTTGGATTCATTTTCACGTGAACAATTTCCCCTCTCTTGCAATATTCTTTTTTATAGGCAGCCGCGATCGCGGATTCGACGGCCTCGAAAACCTTATCCGGCTCAATGCCTTTTTCTTCCGCAATCTGCTTTATAGCCCAGTTTAAAGATTTAAAATCCATGCCAATGTTGTTTAAATTTACAAGCTCAACGCGCAGTAAATTTTACCACAACATTGAGCACCCAGCACCTTTTTTGAGAAATAGATAATTCTATCGCCCAAAAAAGGTGCTGGGTAAAGGTTTTGTGTCTTAAATTTTATCGCCTAGGGCTTAAAATTTCAGACAAAACTCTTTAAAAAAGACCCGCGGGCCGCGGATCCATTAATCTTTTTAATTATAATCAAACCAGAAAAAAAGTCAACTATTTACGTTCATAAAACACTTTTCAGTTCTCTTAAAATTTCCTCCGGAATGGGATCTCCCGGCTTAGTTATGCCCGGATATCTCCACGCAGAAATCACTCTACGCTTTGTTCTTGTTTCCTGAATCATCGTCCAAATTTCATAAGGACGCTTCTGGCTTTTTACCGACTGCATCATCGCAATAGTATTAGGCGCAACTCCAACCTCAATTCTTTCGGGAGAATGTATTATTCTTTTCACTCTTCCCGCCGATAATCGGTAAAAATTCATCTTCCCTTTGCTGTGCGCAGTCCAAAAAAGCGGTTTGTGCTTTCCCACTGTTATCATTGATAAGATTTTATATTATAATTATAAAGAGTTTTTTCTAAAATTTCGAGTCGCAGACAAAGAAATTTTAATTACAAAACCTTTACCCAGCACCTTTTTTGGGCGATAGAATTATCTATTTCTCAAAAAAGGTGCTGGGTGCTCAATGTTGTAGATAAATTTTCGTCGCTACATATTGAGCTTCGCTATAAAATTTAAACAACATTGGCATGTCTAAATATTTTCAATGGTCTCTTGTCGGTTTGATTATCGCAGCGTCGTTTGGCTTATCTTTAAGCGTTTCGCTCCAAGAATCGGCGGTTATGGACGAACTCGCCCACATTCCTGCCGGCTATGGATATGTTCGTTATCTTGATTATCGGCTAAATCCTGAGCACCCGCCGCTAATCAAAGCCTTGTCGGCGCTTCCCCTTCTTTTCCAAAATCTGAATTTTCCAAATCAAAGCCGCGACTGGCAAACGGAAATAAACGGACAATGGGCCGTAGGAACGCAATTTCTTTATGAATCCGGAAACAACGCCGACCAAATAATCAAGTGGGCTCGGCTGGCTCCGATGCTTTTAACACTTCTTCTTATATTATTCATTTACATCTGGGCCAGTGAAATCGTCGGCCGTTGGTGGGCGTTTCTGCCGACATTTCTATTCGCGTTTTCGCCGACTGTTTTGGCGCACGGCCATTATGTTACAACCGACATTGCCGCTACTTTCGGAATTTTTGTCGCTCTTTATTATTTTGTAAAATTTACTCTCAATCCTTCGGGCAAACGTCTGATTTACGCCGGAATCGCTTTTGGCGTTGCCCAGCTTTTAAAATTTTCAGCGGTTCTTCTGATTCCGTTCTTTATTTTTCTCGCTATCGTATACGCGATTTGGAAAGCAAAAAATTTATGGTTCGGCCAAACTTTCTTCGGCAAACTGCTGACGCTCATAAAAAAACTTTTTTACTACTTAAAATATGTTGTTGCCGTCTTCGCGCTCGGCTACATTCTCGTTTACGCGGTTTACTTTGTTTTCACGATAAATTATCCGATAGAAAAACAAGTTTCCGACACGACATTTATCTTAACTTCTTTTGCCAACGGTCCCGATACTGATCTTTCAACATGCAAGTTGAATAGCGACGTGCCTCTCGCGCGCCGCGTCAGATGCCTTGCTGAAATAAATATTTTAATGGCCAAAAGTAAAATTTTAAGACCGCTTGGCGAGTACATGCTCGGAGTTTTGATGGTAATGCAAAGATCGTCCGGAGGAAACACCGGTTATTTCTTGGGCGAGGTTTCCGCCGCCGGTTGGTGGTATTATTTCCCGGTCGTATTTTTATTAAAAGAACCTATTCCCTCTCTTATAATTATATTTTTGGCGATATTTATAGCGCTGGGCGGGTTAATCAGAAAAATTTTCAAAAGAGAGTTAGGCTTAAAAAACCTGTCCGATTATATCGGAGTTTCTTTTCCGGAATTCTCAATGCTCGCATTTGCCATATTTTATTGGCTCTACAGCATAAAAAGTCCGCTAAACATCGGCTATCGTCACATTTTGCCAACCGTTCCTTTAATTTATATTTTATCAACGGTAGTTTTAAAAGAATGGTCTAAAAACAGAACATATTTCGAGGGCGGTTTTTTCAGAAATCTTTTCAAATTTACCGTTCAAGCATTCAAGTATTCCGCCAAAACCGCGCTTGTTATAATTCTTGCCGTTTGGTTCTTTCTAGAAACCGCTTTCGCTTATCCGTATTTTCTTTCTTATTTCAACGAACTAGGCGGCGGCGTTTACAATGGCTACAAATCCGTTACCGATTCAAATTACGACTGGGGGCAAGATTTAAAACGCCTTAAAAAATTCGTTGAAGCTCCTCCGGCTGGAGAAAAAATAGATAAAATTGCGATTGATTATTTCGGCGGCGGCAATTTAAAATATTATCTGGGAAACAAAGCCGAAAATTGGCAGTCCTCTAAAAATAATCCCAAATACGACGAAATTTACTGGCTAACAATATCAATAAATAATCTTCAAGGCGATATAGGTAAGCTACGCACAGGCCAACAAAGAAAACCGGAGGATGAATATCGCTGGCTACAAAAAATAAAAGATCCATACAAGCCCGACTACCGCGTAGGAACAACAATGTTCTTATATAAGTTAGATTGATTAATATTTTTAATAAATAACTGAAATTTAAAATAAAGGCGGTCCCGCGAGGGCCCGCCTTTTTGCTCCCAACTTCTTTCCAATACTATTCGGTTTTCAACAGCGGGACAATACCCAGCCATTCAAATTTCTCCCGCGAAATCTTTACGGCAGCATGCCTGTTTAAAACCGACGGGCAAGTCTCCCAAAGTTCCTCGGTAAACCCGCAGATGAGACACTTTATTTGCGGATCTTGAATACCGAAGTTGAGTGTGTGCGAACCGTCAGTTCGGACCACTTGCTCGTGTCCGCAACCATCTTGCAGTTTTTTGAGTAGCTTTCTTGCGTCAATATTGATCGTTCTCGCCTCGTACAATTTCTGGTTGATAATTTCTCTCATTGCAATCCTGTCCTCCATTGACAACGTCTTCGCCATGACCGCATCCCCTTTCAGGAGTAATGTCTAAATTTAGTTGCTTTTCAAACACTAAAACAAAACCCTTGCAAGATCAAGGGTTTTGTTTGTCATTAATTGTTAAGGTTGGTTAAATATTTAAATATTTCCTCACCGCGATATAGCTCGAAACAACTCCCAATAAAATTCCGAAAAAAGCTTCGTAAGCCAAAAATCTGAACGAATTGGAAATGAAATAATTCCAACCGTCCAAATCCGGAACAAAAATTCTCATATACGGAGAAAAATAATAAATTCCTCCCCCAATAACCAAAGTCGCCATGACCCCCCCCAATATCCCGTACAAAATTCCTTCCACCAAAAACGGTCCGCGGATAAAATAGTTGGACGCGCCCACCAGTCGCATTATTCCGATCTCGTCGCGATTTGAATGAATAGCCAATTTTATCGTGTTAAAAATAATCAAAGCCGCCGTTGCCACGATAAAAATTAAAAGAACGAACGCGCTTTGTTCAACCGTTGTTTTTATTTTTTTTAATCGTTCTATCACGGCCGCGCTTTCAGTATAAGAAATCTTGTCCACCTCGCTTTTAAAAGCATCCTTGTCCAAATATGCGTTAATGGCCGCGTAATCTTTCAATTCCCTCGCTTTAATATTGAGATACGCGCCGAAAGGATTAGCATCGACAACCCCAAGCGCCTGGGAAATTTTTGGGTCATTCGCGTTTCGTTCTTTAAATATTTCAAGAGCTCTATCCTTGGAAATATATTCAACAGACCTCACCTCAGCCATCTGCTGAAGGGACTTCTGCATCCTTATTATTTCATCCTCGTTGGCGTCAGTTTTAAAATAAACGCTGATATCAACTTTGTCCTGAATATAACCCAGTGTTTTGTTCGATATGGCATTAAAAAGAAGCAAGCCCCCAAACCCGACTAAAACCAAAAAAACTATGGCCACAGTCGCCATTGAAAGCGACCCCTCCCGCCAAAATCTCAAAAACCCATATTTTATTGTCCGAAATAATTTAGTAAGAAACATACCAATTTTATTAAAATTTATACCAAAATGTATTTTCCTTTTTGCTCGTCTCTTATAACCCGGCCGTTTTCCAAGCTTATAACTCTCCGATCTAAAAAGTTGACTATATCTTTGTTATGAGTCGCTAAAATTATCGTTGTTCCAAGTTCATTTATTTTCAAAAGTAATTTAATGATGTCCCACGTATTTATCGGATCCAAATTTCCGGTCGGCTCGTCGGCGATCAATACATCGGGATGGTTAATCATAGACCGCGCGATCGCGACTCTTTGTTTTTCTCCGCCGGAAAGCTCTTTTGGAAAATTTCTCATTTTATCTTTAAGCCCAACCATTTCCATCGCCTGCGGCACATATTCTTCTATTTCTTCCTGAGTCCTGCCGGCAACTTCCAGCGCGAAGGCCACGTTTTCCGCCGCTGTTTTGTTCGGCAAAAGGCGAAAATCCTGAAAAATAACCCCCACTCTTCTTCTTAAAGAAGGAAGTTCTTTTAATTTTAATTTGGCGACTTCATAATTGCCCATGGTAACCTTTCCCTTGCTGGGCTTTTCTTCGGCTATCAAAAGTTTGATTATAGTCGACTTACCCGCTCCTGATTTTCCCACCAACGAAACAAATTCTTTGGGAAGTATCCGAAACGTCGCGTCGTCTAAAGCAATCGTTTCGTGACTATTTGACTGATATATTTTAGAAACGTTTTGAAAATTTATCATCGAATTTTTATTATAACTCACTTTCCACAAAAATTCCAACCCTGTAGTAGATTTTGGCTGTTGCCGCCAAGGGCGGCATTAAATCTTATTTAATCAAGCCAAAATTCACTACGGGGCCAACCCCCACACCAAACGAGAATTAAATCAAATCTCCAGATTTGATAAGGCGAATTTGTTTCACAAATTCGAATATTCTCGTTATGGTGTGGGGGCCAATGTCTCTTAAATTACTTTTCCACTTCTGTCTTAACAAATAAGTCCAAATCCCCCTCCAATACACTATCAACTCTTGCGGTTTCAACGTTCGTCCTATGGTCCTTAACCAATTGATACGGCTGTAAAACATATGATCTTATTTGGCTTCCCCATTCGGGTTTTACTTTTACCTTTAATTCGCTGATTTCTTTCGCCTGGTTTTCTTCCATCAATTTTATCAATTTTGATTTCAATAAAGACATGGCGCGCTCCCGATTTCTTTCCTGCGATCTCTCAACTCTGGAAGCGGCCGCGATTCCTGTCGGAATATGCACGATTCTTACCGCAGTTTCAACCTTGTTGACATTCTGCCCTCCCGGCCCTCCGGCTCTCGAAAATTCAATTTTTAAATCTTTTTCGGGTATTTCAAATGGGCGCGAATTGGCGTCCTTTTCCCGCAAATCACCGATATCAGGCAAAACTTCCACAAGAGCGAAAGAAGTATGCCTTTTTTTATCCGGCGAAAAAGGCGAAATCCGCACCAACCGATGCACGCCTGATTCGTTTTTCAAATAGCCGTAAGCGTAATTTCCTTTCACCTCAAAAGTTATATCTTTCAACAAACGCCTGCCTGTTTTTGACTGGTATTCGCCGTAATTTTCATCGATAACCGCGGTTTTCCAATTATTTTTTTGCGCGTACTTGGAATACATTTCATAAAGCATGTTCGCCCAATCCTCCGCGTCCTGCCCGCCCGCTCCGGCAAAAATAGAAATCATTGCAGATTGCTTATCGTACTTTCCATTAAATTTCTGCTCAATCTCCAACTTTTTTAATTGCTTATGAATTTCATTGATCTCCAAATCAATCGCTTTTGTATCATCCGCGTTAATCCGTGTTTCAATCTGCGTTAATCCGCGAACGAGCTCGTCGTATTTTTTCACGAGCTCGTTAAATTCGCCAAGTTCTTTTATTTTAGCATCGGCAATTTCCCGATTTTTCCATAAATCAGGATCAGACATCTCGTATTCGAGCTCTTTTACGCGATTTCGCTTATTTTCTACGTCAAAGCCACCCGCCTAAACGGCGGGCAATTTCTTTTAGTTCTTCAAATTGTTGTTTAGCCTCATTCATGAGCCGAAGGCGGGAATCGAACCCACATTTCTACTTTACGAAAGTAATGTTCTGCCATTGAACTACTTCGGCCTTACAAAATACGCCAACTAACAAATCAAACTTACCAGCTGCCTGCCCCGTAGGAAGCTTCGCTTTCCTTCGGGGAGCTAAGGTGGCGACTAAGAAATTGTGTCAAAATTTAAGTACTTCCGCAATACTTCAGGCACTAAAATAGATCCGTCTTTCTGCTGGTAATTTTCCATTATCGCAATCAAAGTTCTGCCAATAGCAAAAGCCGTGCCGTTCAACATATGAACAAATTTCATTTCTCCTTTCTGGTCTTTATATCGGACATTCAAACGCCGTGATTGAAAATCAGTCGTGTTGGAAGTTGAATGAGTTTCACGATATTGTCCCTTTCCTTCGTCTTGCCCGGGCATCCACGCCTCGATGTCAAATTTCGCCGCCGCCGGATCGCCCAAATCACCGGAACAAATATCTATAACTTGATACGGTATTTTTAATTCTTGCATCAAATATTCTTCAACCGCCAGTAAAAATTTATGTTCTTCAATGGAATTTTCCGCTGTTGTTATGGAAAACATTTCCAGCTTATCAAACTGATGAGCCCTTAAAATACCGCGGGTGTCTTTTCCATAACTGCCCGCTTCCCTTCTAAAACACGTTGAAAATCCCAAATACCTCAAAGGCAAATCTTTGGCGTTAAAAACTTCGCCGCTGTGCATCGGTCCGATTGATTGTTCGGCGGTGCCGACAAGAGTCAAATCGTCTTTTGGAAAATAATAAATTTCTTCCTCGCCTCTCTCCATATAACCCATCGCTTGCATCATTTCCCTTCTTATCAAAACCGGCGGAATCACCGGCGTAAAAGTTTTTGTTAAAACGTTTATGCCATTTTTAGCTATAATTTCCGAAATAGCTTCATTATCGGATAACGCGTTTATCGCAAACTGGATAAGCGCAAATTCCATTTGCGCCAATTTTCCTTTCAAATAGCTGAATCGTGAACCGGAAACTTTGCCCGCTGATTTTGAGTCAATAACCCCCAAGTCTTCGCCTAACTCCAAGTGATCCTTGGCGGAAAATTCAAGACTAGTCGCTTCTCCCCATTTTCTCAAAACCTCGTTTTCCGATTCGTCCTTGCCGACTCTTACATTTTCAAGCGGCAAATTCGGAAGTAAATACAAAATTTTCTCCCGTTCAGTTTCTACTTCTTTTAATTCTTCTTCGTTTGCCTTGGTTTTTTCTTTAATTTCTTTCGCTTCTTCAATTTTTCTTTCTTCGCTTAACTTTTTCTGTTGCGCCCTCAAATCATCGCCGTCTTTTACTAATTTTCTCCATCTTTCATCCAAAGCCAAAAAATCATCCACCAATTTCGGCTCAACATTTTTTGAGACAATCCCTTGTTTTACTAAATCAGGGTTATTTCGTATTAAATTTATATCTAACATCGTTTCGTTTAATTGTTCGCTGTTCTATTTATAACATCAGAAACCGCAGCTTGCAAATCAGTTTCTCAAAAATTGACAAGGAATAAAATCTGGTATTCAATATAATTAGATTCTTCCGAACCGCATATGCTGACGCGATAAACAAAAACGAACAGTCCGACTACGAAGGGAGCGCTGAGATGAGAAAGTTTTTTGTTCTGGGTTTGGGGCTCGGTTTGGCAATTGCAATCATTCTTTCTAGTTGCGGCGGAGGCGGCGGAGATTCATCCGTGCCTACGAAGTCGAGTATTTCAATCCTCTACCTGGACAACACTCCGCTGGTCGGAACCAACTTGCCAGTCCAAACCTCGACCAATTCCTTGGTCAAAACCGTTCAGTTCTTCCTTGACAACACAGCGCTGGGGAGCGCCGGCACTGCCACAGAAATCATCATCAACACCTCAACGATTTCCGATGGAACCCATCAAATCCGCGCGCGTGGAATCGCAGCCGACAATACTTTCGCCGAGAACTCCAAGACATTCCTCGTCAACAAGGCGGAAATACGGCGGCGGGCGCTGGATTATCTAAAAAACAATAGTGGATTCTACGGTATAAGATGGCCGACCACGAACGTTACAATCGAAGTCGATTCGTCATACTTCAACATTGCTAAGGCGACATTCAATACGTTCAACAAGTATTGCGACCTAAACCTCGTCATCATATTGAATACCAGTTCTGTACCAGGCGGCGTGCCTGGAAAAGCGGTCATCGGACCGTATACTCCCGGCTTCGAGGGTTGGAAAAGTTATAACCAAAACTGCGAAATTACCAGCAGTTACGTGACAATCTCCAGCCAACCGCATTTCTCCACGGAATTTCTTGTCGCCCAAGCCACGGCACAGACATTAGGATTTAATCTTTTCTTCGATTCCTCCTCTCCGAATACAAGCTTATACTCAATTCCCTATCCTATCGCCTACCTTCCGTTTGATATCACGGAAGCGCTATTCATTATGTATCACGAAATACCGCCGGGAGGCCAAATCCCGCCACAGTAAACAGTAAGATAAGGGGTCGCCCCCGTAAGAGGCGACCCTATTTTTGTTTATAATTTATAAACCGGCAACGAAACCGCAATTATGGGATTTTTGGATAAACTTTGATCTCTTTCGCGAGAACTGTTTTCGGACTGGCGATAACTGAATCGGGGAAAACCACCAAGAAAGGCTGATTAAAAGAGTCAATGCTGAAATCGCTTAGAGAAATTTCTTTTTCTTTCGTTGTTCTCGCGCCGTTTTTGACAATCTGGGATTCGAAAACTTTTATCTTTGTATTTTTATCCAATTGAATTTCTGTTTGGATATTATCGGTTTTGTTTATGTAATCAAATTTTACGTCTTTATCCAAAAGCCAGTGGCCTTTCATTTTAAATTTTGACAGGTCGCCTTCTTTAACAAGTTTGGAAATCGGAAATCCCAAAAAACCAAAAGCGGTTTCCTTTGATTCGTTCGCGGCGTTTTGTTGAATTTGGTTCGTTGTCGGTTGCGCGTTTTCTTGAGCAGGAACATAACTGGCGCCGTTAAAGCCCCCAATTTTTTTATAGATCAAAATCTCGCCAATGATGGCAACGAGCGCCAATATCAAGCCAGTAACCGCTGTAATTTTTATCCATTTATCGCCGTTCATAAGAAAATATTTTTAGATAACTAAAATCATGCACCAGCAATAATACAATAACTAGAATCAAAGCATTGTATATCTTGGTATATTGAACACGATTGCGAACCTGTTACGGTCTGTGCCCATGTGCCGTCGCTCTGACAAGTGTATGTTAAAATGTCTTGCGTTCCACTAACCCATCCTGACTGGGAACAGCTGTAATAAGGAGGGCCAGAGCAATCAGGAGGCGGAGAAACGCGGCAGGCACCGAGGCCTGCAACGGTACCGCCGGCGGGTCTTACATCAGTTGTATCAGGACGCCTACAATAAGTGGGAAGAGATAAATCAATCTTACAACAAAGCGTGTTGCCTTGGTCCCAATTATTGTCGGCCTGAAATTCAATGCCTCTTACCATATAACCTGGGCTACAAACATCATAATGCCAACGAGTTAAATATGGATTAACCCAATAGCAACTACCGTTAGATGAATAGCGCGAAGGAACACTGCCCTGACCTAAATTAGATGCTCCTCCCGCTCCCCCTGAAAGCGAACTCGCCCAAGCGCCGGCGCCGCCGGCAGCGTCTCTTAACCAGACATCTTGAGCGTTAATAAAACCACCAAGAGACCCTTTGGTTTTTAATGCTGATGTTCCGATGCTAAAATTGCCGATTGGAATAACCAGGGCGCTTTGAGTACTGCTGACGCCCGTGCCTAATATCAATCCGCCAATTTTTGTCTGTGCGTCAGGCCCGGAATTTATCGGCGGCGGAACATCGTTTCCCGGAGGGCCTCCAGTTGGGGCAGTCCAGCCAAAAGCGATAACAACCGAGGTCAAAACCACTGCCGCGATTGTTATTAAAATTTGAAGAAGATTAAATTTCCTCATTGGTTATATTATAAAGCCCCGAGAAACAATCAGCAACTAGAGTTATCCACCAAACTTTCAAGCACTATAGCGTGCTATAGTGCTTGAGTTAACTTCCGTAATTATTTTCTCGCTATTTTTATCTCCGAAAATTTTTCTTTTTGTTCCACTCTTATTATTTGGTCTTTGAGCAAATGAAGTAAGGCCAAAAACAAAACAATTATTTCCGAACGTGGCCTTCCGTTCGCGATGCCGCTGAATTCCCCTATGCCGGCCTCGATTTTTTTCACAATTTCTTCTATTTTATCTTCCAGCTTCACCAGCGAAATCTCCAGTTTCTCCACTTCAAGTTTAAAGTGGCTAAGCGCTTCAAAAATCATCTGCATCGCCATTTTCAAATCATCAACACTTATATCTTTTGGCGGATTGAAAACCGGCGGTCTTCCGAAAAACAAAGGCCTCGAAACGGAGATGTTTTTTCTTTCGTAAGCGGCCTTGAAAAGTTTTATAAGCGGTTTTATCGCCTGATATCTTTTTACTCTTTCCTCCAAATCCTTAATGTCCCCTCTTTCTTCTTCGGTTAATTCCAACGACGGAAGCAGCGCTTTTGATTTTATTAAAAGTAGCCGCGAAGCAACCACGATAAAATCAGATAAAATTCTAACTCCTTCGTCGGTTCTTGATCCGCCCTCAGTTTTTAGACCCTCAAGATATTTTAAAAAGTCATCCGTCACTTCCGCTAAACTCAGTTCCGTAACCTCCATTTTATTGTCTTCAATAAGCTCCAAAAGCTTTTCAATCGGCCCGGTAAATTGTTCACTATTAAGTTGATAACTCATAAATTGGTCATTTAAAATTCATTGAAAATTGTAAATTTAAAATTAAAAATTTTTATAGTGCCCAAACGATTCTAAAATTATTTTTTTTAAATTTTGCTTTATCATTTTTCATTTTGATTTTTGATTTTTACTATCTTAGCCTTGGAAGTATGTCCCGCGGATATTGAAACTTGCCAACTCGAAACATTGAAATAATCGGCCAATAATTTTATAACTGCCGCATTGGCCCTTCCTTTTTCCGGCGCTTCTTTAGTCATAACCTCATAATGATTCTCATCAACTTTTTTAACCGCTTCAATTTTCGCTCCTGTCTTAACTTTCACAAAAATAGTCATATAATCATAATAAATCAACCCGCCGTTCAATTCAATAAAATTTGCCCCGTAGTGAAAATTCGGCCGATAAAATTTAAATTTTATTCTCCGACGTAACGTCGGAGAAAATCCGAATTTCTACTACGGGGTTTGACAAAATCTATAAATTTAATATCTTAATACCAGCTCTAATCGGAAAGGAGGTGAAAAAGATGAGTTGGAAAACAAGCAAAGAGCATCCAACGAAAGGCAGTGATGAGTATCGTGGCAAGCTTGGTTCGACACATACCGATACTTATCACACCGACAAGTCGGGCAATAGGGACCAACCTCACACATCGGATATTAAGGTTTCCGGCGCGAAACATGAACCGTCCATGAAGGATATTCACCCTCCTTCCAAGAAGTAAACACGAAGACCCGGGCACGTCTGAAAACTGCCCTCAATATTATGTAAAAACTATGAAAGTAGAAAATTCCAACGACAAAAAAGAATATGAAGTAGAAATCAAAAGATCTAAAGAAAAAATCGTTGGGGGGGATTTGGATTGGACAAAAGAAGAATTCAAAGAATTAGAAAAAAGGATGCTTAATTTAAAAAGTCATCAGATTGGATCCTTGGCGTCTCTGCTCGTCGGCTTTAAAAAAGAAGATATTGAAAATGTTGTCTCGGACATAAAAGAAAATGGGAGTAATTCCGGACACCTGTCAATTCTAATTTACGAAGCGCCCTCAAAGGAAGATTTGCTTTGGTGGCTTGATTATTTTGAAAAACATAATAAATAATAATTTCAAATTCTATGAAAAAAGACATTCACCTCCCGATTTCCACAAATTTATAAATGTTTTACGTTTATATTTTACAATCAGAAAAAAACAATAGATACTATGTGGGAAGCTCAGAAAATACCCAGTCACGATTAGCCCAGCACAATTCAGGTCAGGTAAAATCTACAAAATCGCATATTCCATGGAAAATAGTTCATAAAGAGTCATTTTCCAGCTTATCAGAAGCTAGGATTAGAGAAAAACAAATTAAATCTTGGAAAAAACGCTCAAGTATTGAAAAATTAACAAAACATCTATAAATTTGTTTCAGAAATCGAGGATCCACGATTTTGTATTCAACTTGTTGAGTACAAAATCGGGACAAAATATTATCCCCATGAAGAAAAACATACACCCAAAATACTATCCGCAAGCCAAAGTTAAATGCGCCTGCGGCAACACTTTTACAGTCGGCTCAACCAAGCCGGAAATTAACGTAGAAGTCTGTTATAACTGCCATCCTTTTTATACCGGCAAAGGCAAGCTTCTTGACGTTGCAGGAAGAGTGGAAAAATTCAAAGCCAGAAAAGCCAAGGTCTCCGCGGAAAAACCAAAAAAGAAAGTTAGAGTTAAAAAGAATAAGAAATAAACAAAACCACCCTGAATTTATTGAAGGGTGGTTTTATTATCGTCGTTATTTTTTGCCCCAGCTAAACTTACATAAAACCTCGCCCCCTTACCCTCGCCCGGCGACTCCGCCCAAATTTTCCCGCTGTGCGCGTCTATGATTTCCCTGCAGATATAAAGCCCCAATCCTGTTCCTAAAATAAGAGTATCTTCCACGCCCCTTGAAAATTTCTGGAATAATTTATTTCCCAATTCCTGCGTAAATCCCCTGCCCGTGTCGCTAATAACTACCAACACCGACCCGCTTGTGGTGAGCCTTGTCGAACCATCTTTTTCTCCGCCCTTGGCGGATATCTCAACTTTCACCCACCCCTGCTCCGTGTATTTCAAAGAATTATCGATTAAATTCTGAAAAACCTGGGTCAATTTATACGGGTCGCCGCTTACAAAAACATCTCCTTTGGCCGGTTCAAAAGTAAGTTTTAAA
>JAJYNK010000012.1 GCA_021786355.1 bacterium | reverse complement strand
TAATGTCGCCAGAATGGTTTTAAAAAAATCTTTGGAAGAAGGAGCGTTCGGATTGTCGGTTAATTTAAATTTTCCGCTTACTTCTCTAACGCCACATAAGGAAATTAAATTTTTAGTTGAAGAAGTCGCCACCCAAAAGGGGATTACGAGCATTAATTTAAAAAACTGCAGTGATTGTAAAAACGACAGCGTTTCAACGGCCGAAGAAATTATAAATTTAGCGAAAGAAACCGAGGCTAGAATTAATATAGGAAACTTTTCGGCGCTTTCCGGATCAGAGTCGGATTTGAAAAAAATCGCGGAGTTAATCGATGAAAGTTCCGCTAAGGTAAATATTTATTTCAGTTTGAGTCCGCTCTCGCGTTTTATCGCTCCGATTTTTTCTTTTTTGCCGTGCTTTGCGACTCGAGGCAGCTTAAAAGAAATCCACAATAATTTAAATGATCCGGTTTTTGTCGATAAAATTAAAAAAGAAATGCCGGTAAAATTTAAAAGCGAGGAATTCAAAATTGTTTCCGCGCCGCGTCACGATTATCTTGTCGGAAAGTCTTTAAAAGATTTTGCCGAAGCAAAAGACATGACGGCAAAAAACGCGTTTTTGCATTTGGTTGATTTTTTAAATTTGCGCGGAGCGGCCGTTTATAAAGGTTATAACCAAAAAAACTTGTTGAATTTGATTAATTACAGCCGAGCGGTTATTTCTTCGGGCGGAGCAAGTTTTAATAAAAATCCGGAAAATTTAGTAGCCGCTAAATTTTACTCCGCATTTCCAAAATTTCTGGACTCTTCGCTAAAAAAATCAGTTTTGCCGATTGAAGCCGCGGTTAGAAAAATAACGGGCTTGCCGGCCAAGATTTTAGGCTTGAAAAACAGAGGATTGATAAAAGAAAAATATTTTGCCGATATGGTAATTTTTCGCGGTTCGCATGTTGAGCATGTGTTTGTTAACGGAAAAATTACCGTTAAAAACGGCCAATATTTAGAGGTAAAGTCAGGCCAAGTTTTAAGGCGATAAATAAAATGGCAAAAAGAGCGTTGATAAGATCCGGGAAAGGGCCGGATTTCATATTTTTGGCAGCAGTAGTAATATTGGTTGTTTTTGGTTTAATGATGCTTTCAAGCGCTTCTTCTGATTTGGGAAAAATAAAATTCAACGACTCGAACTATTATTTGAAAAGACAACTGATGTATGGTTTGAGTTTGGGGATTTTAGGATTTTTAATCGGTCTTTTTATCCACTACAAAAGATGGCAGAAATTCGCGGTACCGCTTTTGGGGATAAGCATATTATTGCTCGCGTTGGTTTTTACGCCTTTGGGTTTTAAGGCGGGAGGCGCGAATAGGTGGCTTAATTTCGGGCCGATTTTATTCCAACCGGCGGAACTTTTAAAAATAACTTTTATAATTTATTTAGCGGCCTGGCTTTCCAAAAAAAAAGAGCGGCAATCAAGTTTTTGGGAAGGATTTTTACCTTTTTTGGCAGTCGTGGCTCTTATAACCGGATTGATTTTTATGCAGCCGGCAACGACAATCGCCGTTGTTATAGTCGCCGCCAGTTTGATAGTTTACTTCGTTAGCGGGTTAAAGATGCGCTATGTTATCGGTTTTTCTTCTGTCATGGTTTTGGTAATTGCGCTTCTTATTTTGGCGAGCCCTTATCGATTTGAAAGAATTAAAAATTTTACAGCCGGTTTTCATCGGGAGCAAGCGCTTATGGCAATAGGTTCAGGAGGGGGGGTCGGGGTCGGCTATGGCAATTCGACAAATAAATATAATTTTTTACCAGAGCCTATAGGAGATTCAATTTTTGCCGTGATCGCCGAGGAGCTCGGTTTTGCAGGAGCGATTTTTTTGATAACGCTTTTTGTAATCATACTTATAAGAGGCGTTCAAATCGCGAAAAATTGCCGGGATCAATTTAGCAGGTTGGTTGTAATCGGTTTTATTTCTATAATTACCATACAAGCGATAATAAATATCGGCGCGATTTCGGGGCTTCTGCCTTTGACCGGAATGCCTTTGCCTTTTGTAAGCTACGGCAGCAGTTCGCTGGCAATTTTTTTGACCATGACCGGTATAATTGGTAATATATCGAAGAACACTTGAAAATTAAAAAATCAAAATGAAAAATTTAGGAATTTGTTTTCAGTAAATAAATTAATAATTTTAAATTTTAATCTGTCATTTTTAATTTTGATATTTACATTTTAAATTTGTTATGAGAATTCTATTTACAGGCGGGGGATCGGGCGGGCATATTTTTCCGATAATTGCTGTTCACGATAAATTAAAAGAAGCGGTGCCTGACAGCGATTTTTTTTATGTTGGAACACCGGATATTTATGAGGCCGAACTTATTAAGGACGGTATTGAAATTAAAAGTATCGCGTCGGCAAAATTAAGAAGATATTTTGATTTCAGGAATTTTATAGATGTCCCGAAATTTTTATTTAGCATTTTTCAGGCATTCTGGAAAGTTTTTTGGATAATGCCCGATGTTTTATTTTCAAAAGGAGGAACGGGCTCTTTCGCGGTTGTCTTGGCAAGCTGGTTTTACAAAGTGCCCATAATTATTCATGACAGCGATTCGATTCCGGGCGCGCAAAATTTGTTGTCCGCAAGATTCAGCGACAGGATCGCAATTTCATATGACGTTGCCGCCGATTCGTTCGTGAATTTATATAAAAAAGAAACCAAGCGGCAATCAATGGCGGAAAAAATTGCTTTAACGGGCAATCCGGTAAGAGATATGTTTTTAACCGGTTTTGATTTAAATCAGGAAATCGCTAAAAAAGTTTTGGAACTTGATCCGAATAAGAAGCTTCTTTTGGTAATAAGCGGTTCACGGGGTTCAATACGAATAAACGATTTTTTTCTTGATACCGCGTCTGATTTGCTAAAGGAAGGTTTTCAAATTTATCATCAAACAGGCGTGGATAATCTCCACGGTTTTAATAATGAATTAAAATTAGTTTTGGAAAAATTGCCCAAAGAATATCAAATTGCGTATAAAACAATGCCGTTTTTAAGCGATGAATTGCTAAAGGACGCAATGGCCGCGGCGGATTTAATAGTGTCGCGATCCGGCAGTTTTATTTTTGAAATCGCGGCAACCGGCAAGCCGGCGATTCTGATACCGCTTCCGGAATCCGCTGCTGATCACCAGAAAAGAAATGCGTACGAATATGCCAAAACCGGAGCCGCAATCGTAATAGAAGAAGAAAACTTAACTCCGCATTTGTTTTTGGCACAAGTGAACAAAATTTTTAGCAACCAGGAAAACTACAGCGCTATGTCTTTGGCAGCCAAAAAAATCGCCAAGCCAGAAGCAGGAAAGATTTTGGCGGAAGAAATAATAAAGCTAGGATCTAGGAGTTAGAATTTAGGAGTTAAGTGTATAAGAATAGGGGAGAGGGATAAAAATTTTAAATTTCACGCTGTATAGTATACTATACAACTTTGATTTTTAGTTATAAAAGCAACTAAATAATTTTTTATTTGTAAATGGAAAATGAATAAAAAAACGCCGCTGGGCGAACCATGCGGCATGCGGACACGGGAAGGGATTTACGTTTATTGTAAATAGAACTTGGCAAGATTGTTCAATGAAGTTTCTGCGTATTTATCCTGATAGCCATCGGGCAAGCGGAATGCTAGCGTTTGGATACAGTTATGGTTGAATCCTGTGATATTTGTAGGGCATTGTGTGCGAATCTCGTCCGCCTTCTTTTGGAGCCAACTTCTGGCGTCGGCCCAAGTACCGACAAGATGCGAATACTCGTGATATTCTCGTAGTAATTGGCGTCGCAATACAACGAAAACAAATACGAATTTCTCGATCATTATTATTCACCCCCTTCGTTATTTTATGGGAAATTTCCAGCTTTAAATATAATAATAGATAAATTTCTTTTTGTCAATAGAAAAATAGCATATTTTGTGATAAATTGAATATCTATGACCGACAGCGTAAAAAAGCCCTTCGACAAGGCTCAGGGTAAACAATCTGTAAGGGTGAGGATGGCTCCATCTCCGACGGGGCCGCTTCATTTAGGCACAGCCAGAACAACGCTTTTTAACTGGCTTTTCGCCAAAAGCCATAACGGAAAGATAATTTTGAGGATTGAAGACACTGATTTAGAGCGGTCTAAGAAAGAATATGAGGAAGACATAATAAACGGCCTTAAATGGCTTGGTTTTGATTGGGACGAAGGGCCGAACGTGGGAGGCCAATACGGGCCATACCGGCAAAACGAGAGACTGGACATATATGAAAAATATTTAAACAAGTTTTTCGACGAAGAAAAAATTTATTACTGTTTTTGTTCTAAAGAACAGCTTGAAGAAGACAGGCAAGCAATGTTAAGCCAGGGAATGGCGCCGAAATACGGCGGAAGATGCCGAAATTTAGACCCAAAAGAAGCGAAAAAACGCGTTGAAAATGGAGAACGCGCGGCGATAAGATTTAAAGTTCCGCCGATAGAAGTCGAGTTTACGGATATTATTCGAGGCAAGGTTGCGGTGAACGCGGAATTAATCGGCGATATTGTGATTGCCCGAAATTTAAGATCGCCGCTGTTTATGTTTGCGGGCGTGGTTGACGATTTTGAGATGAAAATCAGCCATGTGATAAGGGGCGAAGACCATATAACTAATACGCCGAAACAAATTTTACTCCAACGAGCTTTGGGGTTTGACGAAGTTAAGTATGCGCACCTGCCTTTGATACTCGCGCCGGACAGAAGTAAATTGTCAAAACGCCATTTGGAAACTTCTTTAAACGATTACCGCGTTGAAGGGTTTTTACCGGAAGCGCTTGTTAATTTTTTAGCGTTTTTGGGTTGGCACCCGACGGAAGACAAAGAAATTATGTCCATTGAAGAATTAATAGAAGAATTTGATTTAAGGCGAGTGCAAAAAGGCGGAGCGGCTTTTAATGTCGTTAAATTAGATTGGTTTAACGGCCAATACATACAAAAAATGGACAGCTATGAATTGTTAAATCGGCTGGAAGATTTTATCCCTAAAATATGGCTTGAAAATCAGGATTTGCTTATAAAAATAATTGACGTGGAAAAATCGCGAATGAACAGCTTGGCGGTTTTTAAAAATTTAGCAGAACCGTTTTTTGAGCTGCCCGCTTACGACAAGAAACTTTTGTTATGGAAAGATGTTTCCGAAAAAGATACGCGCAGAAATTTAAAAATGCTTTCCGAAGAAATTTCGAAAATTCCCGAAAGCGATTTTGGGAAAAAGCGGCTGGAACAGGTAATTATGCCGCTTACCGAGGTTTGGGGCAGGGGAGAGTTGCTGTGGCCGCTAAGGGCGGGATTGTCGGGACGCGAAGCGTCTGCCGGACCTTTCGAATTAATGGATATTTTAGGGAAAGACGAGAGTTTAAAACGAATTAAATCTGCGGCGGATAAATTTAATGCATAGGAACTCCGGAAATTTTAGAAAATATTTCGCTATATTTTTGGCGTTTGCCGTTGTTTTTGCGCTTTTCCAAAAAATAAAAGTTAACGCTAAAGAAGCGCAAGAATTGAAGGATTCGCTTTCTCAAAAAACTCAGGAATTGGACAACGTAAATAGTCAGATTAAAGCTGTTCAAAAACAGCTTGAAGCCACACAAAACGCAAAAAGTTCTCTGCAAAACGAATTAAATCAGATAAATTACAGCGTAAAACAGATGGATTTGGGCATAAAATCAAGCGAAATTTTGGTTAATAAATACAGCCTTGAATCAGAGCAGATTCAAAACAATATTTCCGAAGCGGAAGTAAAGATAGAAGATAAAAAACAAATCATAGCTGAGGCTTTGAGAAAATTGCAGCAAGAACCGGGCGTTAACAGTCCGCTGGAGATATTTTTAAAAAATAAAGATTTAAGCGAGAGCGTTTTTCAAATGCAGGGCTTGGTTGATTTGCAGCAAGGGCTTTATAATGACGTAACCGATTTAAACGTGTTAAGAGGAGAATTATCGAATGATTTAGAAGCTCTTACTAATAAAAAAATAGCCAAAGAAGCAGAGAGCGATAATCTAAAGAATAAAAAAATAATCGCGGAAGAAACTAAAAAATCCAAACAAGATTTTTTAGCGCAAACTAAAAACAAGGAAAAGAATTATCAAGTATATTTATCGGATTTGCAGAAAAAACAAACTACTATCGCTTCCGAAATTGAAAAAATTGACGAAGAGTTGAGATTGAAAATAAATCCGGGTTTGCTTCCAACACGGGCCCCGGGAATATTGGCAATGCCGATCACGGGGTTGATTTCGCAGGATTACGGCGCTACTTCGTTTGCCACACGAGGCGGTTATCGCGGCAAGTGGCACAACGGCATTGATATAGCCGCTCCTATCGGAACGCCTGTTTTTGCGGCGGAAAAAGGAAAAATCGTGGCAACCGGCAACCAGGATAAATATTGCTACCGCGGAGCTTACGGAAAATTTGTCGTTGTCGAGCACGAAAATAATTTAACAACTCTTTACGCGCATTTTTCTCTAATTGTCGCCACGCAAGGAGCGGAAGTTAAGAGGGGCGATTTGATAGGTTATGTTGGCAGAACCGGTTATGCGACCGGTCCGCACCTTCATTTTACGGTTTTTGCCAGCCAGACATTTCGAATGGGCCCCAGCCAGATGTGCGGGCCAATGCCGTTTGGCGGAGATATTAATCCGATTAATTACTTATGATAGCCAAAATTATTACGTCGTTTGTGGGTAAATCCGTAAGCTGGATTAATTTAAATGTAATCCATAATATTGGCGCGACAATAAAACTTATAGGTAATTTAATAATCAAACTTCTGCTTTTGGCTGTTGATTTGGTAAAATGGGCGATGCATTTGTTTTAGGCCGCTTATTATGAAACAATACTTTAATATATGTCGTAAAACCATCATTTTGCGACAGGTATAAAAACTTTAAACCACCAATCCCCTTATGTACTACGCCGATTTAAAACATTTCAAATCTCTTGCCGGTTATGAAATCGGCGATATTTGGTATCCCCGCGTAACAAAGATAATAGAAATAAAAGCCAAGCCAGCGCTGTATCGTTTTTACGGAGAGCTTAACAGTTTTGCCGAAGGCGAAGAGATTAAAAAAAATTCCGCCGGAGAGGGAACCCTTATTCATGAGGCGGTAGAAAAGATTTTAATCGGGCAGTCCCCTGTTGTTGATCCTTCAATCGCGCCGTCGATAAAGGCGTTCACGGAATTTATAGAAAAAAACAATATTCAGGTCGATAAAGATTATGTTGAAAAACAAGTCGTTAATTACGAACAAAGGTATGCCGGCACTTTAGACGCTCTGGCCTTAATAGACGGTAAATTCGGCGTGCTCGACATAAAAACCTCCCAAGCGATTTACCGCGATTATAATCTTCAAACTTCGGCATATATGGGAGCGCTTGAAAAAGAATTTAATAATTTGCAATCGCGCTGGATATTAAGAATCGATCAAATAAAAAAATGCGTTAAATGCGGAGCGAGTTTAAGGACTAAAGGCGGAAGAGATAAAATCCGGCCAGCTAGAAATGGTTCGACAGGCTCACCACAAAGCGGAAACAATAAAGCTTTGCCTATGTGCCCGGATGAAACTCACGAGTGGTCGGAGTTAACCGGTGAAATAGAATTAAAAGAATTCCCCTACTGGCAAGAGGACTTTAAAGCGTTTTTAGGAGCGAAAAAACTCTGGGAGTGGGAAAACGATTATTGGCTTAAACAAGCCGGGTATTTACCTCGCAGTTAAAAAGGATTGCGAAGCAATAAAATAATTCTTTACTTGTTATTGTCAACATTTTTATTGCAGATAACATTTTTAATCCCATATTCTTTGATTTCGTTTAGATTATAAGTCCTTTTTAAGCGACGGGGTTTATAAAATAAACTATAAAACAAAAGGGGCTCCAGTTTTTATCTAGACACCCCTTGTTGCGCGCACCAATCATTGGTAGCGCATGGTTTGCAGTGTCCGTGGCTCGGCTTGCCGGTTTCTTCTGGTTTTGGGCATTCGCGCCCTTCCGGGCACTGATCGCATTCTGTTCGAGTTTTGTTTTGACAACAACCGACTGTCCGGGTGCAATGCACACAAAATACGTATCGTTTAATTTCATTTCCCATCACGACTCCTCCCTCTTTATTCTTTATATTTTAATCGCACTCTATCTTTTATATTACCTAAAATAAATTATTTGGCAACAAAAAACGGGCCGTGGCATTTTTTATTGTGTCAAATTAGAACAGCGTTCAATGATAATCTGAGTATGAGAAAATTCTCTGTTTGTTAGATATCCCAAACCAAAACTTAATGTGCCAACGATAAAAATAATAAAAAATAGATCAATAACTTTTTTTCTTTCCTGATAAAAATCTTTAATTTTATCCATAAGTCAGAAATTAAGATATTTTTCCCATTTTTCGTACAGTTGTTTTGTGGCGCGCAAATCGCCCAAATTATATTTGGCGATATCCAATATTTTTCCTTCTTTATATAAACGGCTGACATCGTCGCCGGTAATCCCCTCTTCTTTGGGGCTTTTAATACCAAAAGCTTTTGTCCAGAAATGAAGATTAAATTTACGCCTGACCGCGCCGTAAAAATTAAGCTGATCGAATAAATCGATGTGATGGGAGCCGAATTTTTGTGAACCCAAATACCGATTGCTCATCAGGTCTTTTGTAGGATTAATTTCTAAAATCGCAGAACGGATAAGTAAATACGGAACGTCGAATCCCCTTCCGTTAAAAGAAATAAAATAATTGTAGTGTTTCGCGTCTTCCCAGAATTTTTCCAATATTTGTTTTTCGGTTCCGGTTTCTATTTCTATTCCCTCTTCTAACTTGTCAGCGTTGTTATTTTTTCCCGATTTCAAGTAAATTTTTCCTTTATCGGTGTCGGGGTTTAGCATGCCGATAGCGACGATTTCTCCGGTTAGCGGAGAAAAACTTAATTGATCTTTGGCCTCTTCTTTTTCTTCTTCGTCTTCGGCAAATTTCAAAAGATACTCCTGGGATATTTTATCAAGACTGGCAAAATCGACGCCGATTGTTTCGATGTCGAAAACCAGCTTTTTTTTCTGGCTAAAATCCAGAGCTGTTGACATAATCGTAAATTATAATATATAATTTACTAAATTCAAAATTTAAAATTAAAAATTCAAAATGACAATGTAAAATTCAAAAATGATTAAATTAAGGATTTCTGAAAAAGGGCCCTAAATTTTTCATTTTGATTTTTGCGTTTTTCATTTAAGCGAAGCGAATATGGCACATACTAAATCAGGCGGTTCTACAAAATTAGGCAGAGATTCCCGATCGCAGCGACTGGGCGTTAAACGGCAACACGGCCAAAAAGTCAAAGTCGGCGAAATTTTAATCCGCCAAAGAGGAACAAAGTACTCGGCCGGCGTAAACGTTGTCCGGGCCGGCGACGATTCTCTTTACGCGTTAAAAGCCGGAGTTGTTAATTTTAAAACAAAAAAGAAAACTAATTTCGACGGCAGTCTCAGATTTGCCAAAGAGGTTTCGGTTTTATCCAATTCCTAATTATTCTTTAATTATCTTTGGGCGAATTATTTCCCGAAATCTTCACGATAATTTTCGTTTTTATCCCGAACCCTAAATTGATTTCAATCTGATGAAGACCGATAGCTCTTATCGGTCTTTTTAATTCTATTTCAATATTGCCAAGAACTTTCTCGTTTTTATCGGGAATAAATTTTTCAAGAATGGAGGTTTTAATGTTTTCTTTCGTAATCGAACCGTAAACTTCGCGGTTTTTCCCGAGTTTGGGGTGGAATTCGATTTCGGCGCCGTTTAATTTTGCGGCCAGGCTTTTTAATTCGTTTATTGTTTTTTCTTTCCCCAATTCTTGGCCGGCTTTTAGTTTTTTTATTTCTTCGATATCGCGCGGGCTGGCGAATTTAGCCAGATTTTTCGGAATCAAAAAGTTTCTTCCGTAGCCGTCTGAAACGTCTTTTATGTCATATTTTTCACCAAGTCCTTTGACATTTTGTAAAAGTATAACTTTCATGCGGTTTTCATCTGTTATTTTATTTCCGATTTAAGAACCTCCAGCGCTTTATCAAGCTGGGGGTCGTGTCCGGCTTTAATATCGTCGTCAGTCAAATTAACTTCATAGTCCGGCTTAAGGCCGTTTTTTTCGATAACCGTTCCGTTGGGGGTCAGCCAGTGCGCGAAAGTGATCTTTATTATCGAATCATCTTTTAGAGTTTCGATTTCTTGCACGCTGCCTTTTCCGAAACTTTTCTTTCCAACCAGTTTTACTGCTCGGTTGTCCCTTAGCGCTCCCGCTAAAATTTCCGCGGCAGAAGCAGACCCCTGATTTATTAAAATAACAACCGGAATTTTTTTGAAAAGTTCGGCGCCATTGGCTTTGGTTTCTTGAATTTCACCGCTTCTGAATTTTTCTTTGACAACTATCGCGTTTTTGTCCAAAAACCATCCAGCCAGGGCGTTGGCAACTTCCAAATAGCCGCCGGGATTATCTCTTAAGTCCAACACGATGCCTTTGTTATCGTAAAACATCGCCTTAACGGCTTCTTGATAAAAAAGATACGGCGCGGTTTCGTTAAAGTTGTATAAGTGCAAATAGAGTATTTTTTCCCGAGAGCCGGGCTTTAATTCAATTTCTTTCGACTCCAGCGTGGGGATTTGAATTATATCGCGGATTATCGCAAAATCTTTCGGCTGCTCCCAGCCGTTTCTAAAAATCGTCAAAATAACCTTTGTTTTGGGCTCCCCTCTTATTAATTTAACGGCGTCTTCGGTTGTAAACCCAACGGTTATGGTGTCGTTAATTTTTAATATTTCATCTCCCGCTCTGATTCCCGCTTTATCGGCCGGAGTGTCTTTGAGCGGAGACACTATTATTAATTGTTCGTTTTTTATGCCCAATTCCGCGCCGATGCCTCCGAATTGGCCACTGATTTCTTGCGAGAATTTTTTAGCGTTAGCCGGAGAGAAAAAATTGCTATAAGGGTCGCCGGTTGCGTTTAAAAGTCCGGAGATGGCGCCGTAAAGCAATTGCTGATTTGTTATTTTATCGCCTTCTATGTATTTATTTTTTACGATTTGCCACGCGTCCCAAAATAAATTGAAATCGATATTTTTTTCGTTGTTTTGCGGATTTTCGACGCCTTTTATTATTGTTTCTTTCGGATTTTTGGCGCCTTCGTAATAGCCGAGATAAAAAGCTCCGCCGATTAAAACAAGGACTATTAATATCGAGACGGCGGATAGAAAAACTTTGCTTTTAAATACTTTTTGTATTTTTTTCATCCCGTTAGAAATGGCACAAATATTGCGCCATAGTTAAATAACTGACGTTTTTATAAACCAAAGTATACAACATAAAACCGCATTGAATATTATTTCTAACGGGATTCATCATAACAGTTTATTTTATCAAAATAGCAATAATTGAGGTGATAGTGATAAATATGGTGAATATCGTAACCGAGCTTTGCCAGGCGAAATTTTTGGTTTTGTCGAAATGAAAATAATCATGGACAATTTGAAAAGGCTCCAAAAAGCGATTTTTGTAAAAACGATAGAATACCTGCAGAAAATCCGGAAGAATCGCCATAAACATCCCCAGCGCCATATAAGGAAAGCTGGCGGTTTTCTCGGCAACTAAAAAAATAAACAAAAATCCCAAACAAAAATCAGCGCCTAATTTTAATATATCGGCGACGGTTCCTTTTCCAAAAGTTTTGGTTTTTAAAAAATTTAGCTGATAAGCCGGATGAGGAATGGCATCAAGAATATAATGGCTGGCGAAAGACAGTATCGCCACAGCCCACCAATTATGAATTTTTGAGCCAATCGCCGCTCCGACTAAAAGATGGGGCGTTATTATCATCTTAGTATTACAATCTTTTTAAAATCTGCTGTTTACGATATTCCAGTTTATTACTTTGAAGAAAGCCTCGATATAATCCATTTTTTTTATGCCGTAGTCAATCATAAACGCGTGTTCAAAAACGTCCATAACCAAAATCGGTTTGGCGCCCGATAAATGTCCCCCATCGTGTTCATTAATCCAAGTATTGAAAAGTTTTCTGCCAATAGGATCGTAATACAAAATCACCCAGCCAATTCCCCTTAAAGCGCCGACCGCTTTGAAATCTTTTTCCCAATTTTCGTATGAACTGAAACTCTCAACTATTTTTTTATATAAATCAGAGTTGATATCTAGCTGATTTTTTTCTTTCGAAAGATTCTCAAAATAATATTCGTGAAGCTGCATGCCATTCCATTCCCAGCCGAACCGTCGTTTTAGTTCTGAATGGCCAACGCCGTCTTTCGCGAAATCGGTTAACATATCTATTAACTTATTCGTGTTGTTAACATAACCTTGATAAAGAGCGATATGATTTTTTAAAAGAGGCTCGCTAAAGCCCGGCAACCCTATTAAATTTTCGTAATTTTTTGTTTCGTATATCATTTGAGGATATTATAGCATATTAACGATATTTTTAAGTAATTTTCATGCTATAATTTTGGAAAAGAAATGGATAAGAATTATTTAAATAAGATAAAAGAAAGAGCGCAAAAAGCCAGAGTTTATAAGAAGTTCCAGGCGACCGGCCTGGAAATCGCCGAGCTTTTGAGCGATTTGCCTCATAAAGCGCTTTACATAAAACTTGCCAAAGAAAATAATGAACAGCAGTTAAGAACCTTGGCAAAGACTATTTCGCAGAATAAAAAAATTGCTAAAAAGGGGGCGTATTTTATGAGTATGCTGAAAACTTTGAGGAAGTGATTAGGAGTTAGGAATTAGTTAAGAGTTAGTATGAAAGAAAAAAATTTTAAAATTCTGACAATTGAAAATAAGAGCGAGGAGAAGTTTTTAAGACGAAAAACCTCTGATTTTGATTTTGAAAAATTTTCCAAAAAAGAAATCAGGGATTTATGCCAAGAAATGAGAAGTGAAATGTTAAAGGCCAAAGGCATTGGCCTTAGCGCAAATCAAATCGGTTATGATTTTAAAATGTTTGTGGCGGGACTTCCCGATAAAAACGGCATAACGAAATTTTTTTACGTTTTTAATCCAAAAATTGAAAAGACTTCAAAGGAAAAAGAATTTTTAGAAGAAGGATGTTTGAGCGTGCCGGAAATATTCGGCGAAGTCGAACGTTTTAAAAAGGTTGCCGTGTCCGGCCAGGACAAAAACGGCAAGTATATAAAAATCGAGGCCAAAGGTCTTTTGGCCCGCGTTTTTCAACACGAGGCAGATCATTTAAACGGAATTTTATTTATCGACAAAGCGAAAAACCTGCGTAAATTTAGAGATAACGAAGAGGCTATCTCGCTTCGCGAGATCCCGCGTAGCGGGAGAATTTAAGAAAAGATATTTGGCAAATCCGAAAGAAAAGACGTGATGTCCATATAGATTTTATTAAACATCAAATACACGACTTCGGGCTTGTTTATCGCTCCGATTAAAAACAATTTTTTGCCGAGTCCGTACGCTATGCCGGCTTCAACGTGAGAAGAATCCCCTGCTGGCAAAAGCAGTATTAGAGCGTCGCAGGCTTTTAATCCGTTTACTTCAGATTCAAAAATCTGGGAAATCCGTTTGTCGTTTTGCCAATTGGCTAGCGCTTCCCAATAAACTTTCATTTCCGCTTCTATAGGCTGGCCGGTCAAAAGATTTTCTCCGCTTTCTAAAAACGAGTACGTTTCGTGTCCTTTTGTTTTAAGCTCTTCGGAAAGTTTTTCAACCTCCTCTTTATTTTTCCAAGGCGACGCGATAAAAAATTTCATACCCTGTAGTGAAATTTCAAAAGTATTTATAAATTTACTTTTGAAATAATTAGATTTACTTATTACCTTTTTATATGCTTAATAATAAAATTTTATTTATGTTTTTCTTTTAGAAAAACATATTTGAAATTCTACTACGGGGCATATAGTATAATTATAAGTATAATAAGTCTAAGGTCAACTTTTAGTTATCAACATGAAATACGTTTTTTTTGGTTCGCCGGAGTTTGCCGCGATCATTTTAAACCAACTTATAAATTTCGGCTTTAAGCCAGAGGCGGTTATTTGCAATCCTGATAAGCCGGTCGGCCGAAAAAAAATCATCATTCCCCCTCCGGTTAAGGTTTTGGCGGAAAAATATGGCATCCCAGTAATTCAATTTGAGAAATTAGATGTTGCAAGTTATAGGTTACAAGTTCCGGGTTGCGATTTTGCCGTGGTGGCCGCTTATTCAAAAATAATTCCAAAAGAAATTATAGATATTCCTAAACTTGGGACTGTTGTGGTTCATCCGTCGCTTCTTCCTAAGTATCGAGGAGCAACGCCGATCCAAAGCGCGATTTTAAATGGAGAAAAGACAACGGGTACAACTTTATTTTTAATAGACGAAAAAGTAGACCATGGGCCAGTTCTCGCCCAGCGAGAACTGGAATATCCAATTTCTAATATCCAATATCTAATTTTACAGAAAAAGCTCGCTGAATTGAGCGGAAATTTATTAGTCGAGACATTGCCAAAATTTATAAATGGAGAAATAAAACCATTTGAACAAAATCACACCGAAGCGACTTTTACTAAAAAATTCACTACTGAAGATGGGTTTGTGAAGCCCGATGACTTGGAGGAAGCGCAGTTAAAAGGAGGTCAGACAGCTGTTGAAATAGAGCGCAAAATCAGGGCTTTAAACCCTGAACCGGGAGTTTGGACGCTTGGGCTTAAAGCCCCCTTTAGAATGCCCGATAATAAGCGTATAAAGCTCCTGGAGGGGTGTTTATCTCCTGATGGGTTGTTGATACTTACAAGGATTCAGGTTGAAGGAAAAACGCCTTTTGTGATAAAAGCTTGACAAGGGCGTCTTTATAGTTATAGTAGAGATATTAATTAACTTTCTAACTTTTTTTCGTGTGGTTTATTTTCTCCGCGCGGATTGAGTAAGACCTGCTTTGCAGAGCCTTATTTTTTAGTTTGTTTTTTAGTTTTATTTTCTTTTTTTGGTCGTTTACAAATTAATATGGGGGTGACCGATGAGATTTTTTTTGGCTTTGGTTTTCGCAACCACCTGGCTTTTGATGCCTTGTCAGGCATCGAATTTGGATTTCGGGGGAGATTTTAAAGGAGAACAAACATTCACCCTCGAGGCGGTGGTAACCGCATATTACACGCCCGAAGAAGATCAAGATGAATACGCAACCGGATCGTTTAAAGGAGACGTTAAGTTAAACGGCAAGGGAAGAACTTTTTATGGTGGCGAAGCAACGGTTGGCACTATTGCCGCTGACCCGAAATTTCTATTGCCGGGTACAGCTGTTTTTGTTCCGGGTTATGGAATGGGAATAGTGCAAGATATCGGATCCGCGATCAAGGGCCGAAAAATTGATCTGCATATGGGGAAAGGAGAAGAGGCGCTGGAGAAAGCAATAGCGTGGGGCGAAAAAGTTCTCGACATTGTTATTTTTCCGGCGCGAAGACGGGGCGCTTAGCGCCCCTATTTTTTTATTTTGTTTTTTATATTGCGGGGTTATTATCTGAGATCGGAA
>JAJYNK010000036.1 GCA_021786355.1 bacterium | reverse complement strand
CATTATTATAAAGTATTTTCAATGTTTTCGCTTTTGAAACGGATTGTTTTTCCAGTCTGGCGATGTCAGATGAAATTTTATTTAAACGGCTGTCGGCGATTTTTAACAAATCAGCTTCTTCAAAAATAAGAATAAAATTTATCGCATTTTTATAATACTCGCTAAAAACTCCTTCTCTAAAAGACTTTAATTCCTTTGCCAAGCCTTTAATTGAATCCTGATTAATGTTTTCGCTTGCCAATTTTTCACTGGAGCTGTCGTAATAATCTTTTATTTTATCAGTCTGGTTTAACAAGTCTGTTTTTATTTTATTCCACTTGTCGCTGACTTTTATTGATTCCACCTCGCTTTTTAGCTCGTTTAATTCGTCGTGAGACGCGGTTAAGGCGTCGGCAAGGGATTCTTTTTTAGATTCCAGAACAGAAACTGTGGTTGTTGTTGAGGCGGTTGAGCTGGGATTTTGATCTATTTGGCCGGCGAAAACAATACCTTTAAACAAAAAAAGACTCAAAAAAATACCTAGTACCGAAAAACCCGCAGCCATTGTTTTATTGGTTTTATTGCGATGCTTTGTTAAGCAAGTCATTTATTTTTTGATCGTATTGGGAATTAGTCGAAGTTGGAGTTGGAACAGTTTCGGTTACGGTGATTTTTTTATTTGTGGCAACTTGATTGATTTGGTTGTTGGTTGCCGCCGTAGAATTATCTAAATAAGTTATTTCTTTCAGGGTAACGTTGATAGAATTATTTACCGCGTCAGCCTCGGTCATAACGCTTTTTTGGTCCAGACCGGGCAGTAAAACAGGGGAGAAATTTTTATTTACATAAGAAACCCCGCTGAATATAGTCAGAAGAAGGATAATGCCAAAAGCGGTTACGGCCGTCACTCTTAAAAAATCGAAAACGCTTCTAAAAGTTATAAGACGAGGCGCGGCTTTCGGCTTCACTAAAGACAAAAGTAAAAATCGCGATTTTTTGGAATAATCGCTTTTTGGTTCAATGCTTTTCAATTCGCTTAAAATTTTTACTAATTTTTCCTCTGTCATTTTCCTAAAATATCTTTTAATTGTTTTATTGCCCGGTGTTGCAAAACTCTTACGGTTGTTTGAGGTTTATTTAAAGCTGTCGCTATTTCTTCATAAGAAAGCTCTTCGATGAATCTCATTATAATCACGTTCTGATATTCGTCTTTGAGCCGGGGGATGGCTTTTTGCACTCTTTCTATTTCAAATCTGATGCCAATTTTTTCGATTTCCAAGTCGTTTTCTCCTTGTTCCGCGGCGTCTTCAATGTCTAAAGTGATTTTTTTGGTTCGCCAGTGATCTATGATTTTGTTCCTGGATATCTGGTACAACCAGCTGGAAAAGGGGAATCCTTTATGCTGGTATTTTTCGATATTCTGCAAAGCGCTTAGAAAAACCTGATGGGTGAGATCCTCGGCCTCCTCACGGTGGCCCACTTTAAGATAAACAAACCGGTAAATTTGCGGTTGGTATTTGTCGTAAAGCAGGCCAAAGGCCGAGGCCTCGCCCTTAATGGCATCTTCAATTATCTGTTTTTCGCCATCTAACATATAAAACGATAAAAAGTCCTTATAGTTTCACCCCGTAGTAGATTTTGGCTATTTTCGCCAAAGGCGAAATAAAACTAATTTTATCAAGCCAAAATTCACTACTGGGTTTCAATATTTATTCTCCGTAAAGAAAAAGCCGTTATTACGGCTTTTTCTATTATAACATATTATTTTTGAGCGGGTAAGCGGAACCCCGCACCAAAACGAGTGTTGGTGCGGGACAAGTCGAACTCGCCTTATGATGTGAGCGGGATACGAGAATCGAACTCGCGCCTCGTGCTTGGCAAGCACGTGTACTGCCACTGTACGAATCCCGCAATTGAATTTTATAATAGCCACCTAGCCCCGTACTAAACCTTGTTCTAGTGCGGGGTATACGATACCCGCGGATAATTAATACATTATAGAATTTTGCTTAAATAAATCAATATATTGAAATTGAATTTTTATAAAATATGTATAATATTAAAGCATTGTGTCCCCGTAGCTCAACTGGATAGAGCGTCTGGCTTCGAACCAGAAGGTTGCGAGTTCAAATCTTGCCGGGGACGCTAATAAATATAAAACCGCCCATAGCTCAATTGGTAGAGCAGTTGCCTCTTAAGCAAACGGTTCCAGGTTCGAGTCCTGGTGGGCGGACTATTTTTCTTAATGAAAAATTTTAGAATCCCCAAGGAAGTTATAGAAATTTCTCAAAAGCTTGAAAAAGCGGGATTTGAGGCGTATTTGGTAGGCGGGTGCGTTAGAGATATTTTGTTGAATAGGGAACCAAAGGATTGGGATATTGCCACTAGTGCTAAGCCGGAAGAAATTCAAAATATTTTTTCCCGACGCCCTTCCGATGGGGTCGGGACACCGACTCCGTCTTTGGCGGACGTCGGAGCCGACAGTAACACTATTTATGAAAATCAATTCGGCACTGTGGGCGTAAAGACGGAAAGTGAAAAACCGAAATTAAAAGTTATCGAGGTGACAACTTATAGAATAGAAGGCAAATATACCGACAAAAGGCATCCGGACGAAATTAAATTCGCCAAAACCATTGAAGAGGATTTGGGCCGCAGAGATTTTACTATAAACGCGCTCGCGATGAATGTTGCTGCTAAGGAAATTATCGACCCTTTTAATGGTCAAGAAGATTTAAAAAATAAAATAATTCGCACTGTTGGCGATCCTGAAGCTAGATTTTCCGAAGACGCTTTGCGATTAATGCGGGCCGTTAGATTTGCGGCGGAATTAGGGTTTACGATAGAAGAAAAAACTTTTGCGGCAATAAAAAAACAAGTTGGACTTTTAGAAATGATTGCCAAAGAAAGAATCAAAGACGAGTTTAAAAAAATGATTATGACTGAAGACGCGGCAAAAGGAATCGATCTTTTGGAAGAATCAGGGCTTTTAAAATATATAATCCCCGAATTAAGGGAAGGAATTAAGGTCAAACAAAACCGCCATCATATTTATACTGTTTGGGAACATATTCTAAAAACTTTAGATTATTCCGCAAAAAAAGATTATTCGCTCGAAGTGCGTTTGGCGAGTTTATTTCATGATATAGGAAAACCGCAAACTAAAAGAGGCGAAGGGCCGGATTCCACTTTTTACGGCCACGAAGTTGTGAGCGCCAAGATAGCTGTAAAAATTTTAGACCGGTTGCGATTTTCTAAATCGCTTATTGAAAAAGTTTCGCATTTGGTCAGGTATCACATGTTTTATTATAATGTGGGCGACGTAACCGAGGCGGGCGTGAGAAGATTTTTGGCGAGAGTCGGTCCGGAAAACGTGGACGATCTCATTAAGGTTAGAGAAGCGGATAGAATCGGTTCTGGCGTGCCCAAGGCGGTTCCGTATAAACTGCGGCATCTCCTATTTATGATCGAAAAAGTTAAAAAAGACCCGATTTTGCCCAAAATGCTGAAATTAAACGGCAATGATTTGATGGAATTATTAAATATTAAGCCCGGTCCGAAAGTTGGTTTTGTTTTAAATATTTTACTTGAAGAGGTTTTAGATGATCCGAAGAGAAATGAAAAGGAATATTTATCCAAGCGCGCGGTTGAGATTTATAAATTATCCGACAAGGAATTAAAAAAATTATCCGACAAGGCCAAGGAATTTAAAGAAGAATTTGAGTCAGGCGAGGAAGAAGAGATGAAAAAAAAATACTGGGTGAAATAAATTTATATTTATATACATTTCCTACGATCGTAGGAAATGTATATAAAATGGAAATTCGTTCAGTCGGGCTGCCGGGAATCGAACCCGGTCTTTACGCACCCGAAGCGCACGTACTACCGGTATACTACAGCCCGATAAAACGAATTCTAGCAGATATTCAAAATAAGAAAAGCCCTTTTTAATTCCTGTTTTTTTGTTTATAATTTTAACTAATGAATCCCGTTAGAAATAATGATAAATATTCTATTATGATATACACTTTTTTGATTTATAAAAACGTCGATTGTTTAACTGTGGTGCGTTATTTGTGCCATTTCTAACGGGATGAATTTATATGACGATTTAAAAGAGAGAGGGTTGATATATCAAGTTTCCAATGAAGAAGCGGTTAAAAAATACTTAGAGAAAAAAGGGTATTTTTACGCGGGCTTTGATCCAACAGCCGTAAGTTTAACAATCGGAAACTTGTTGGTCATTACTCTTATGAAGCGATTGGAAAAAGCCGGTTTAAAGCCGATCGCGCTGGTTGGGGGAGCAACCGGAATGGTGGGTGATCCCAGCGGAAAATCTCAAGAAAGGGTTTTGAGAAATGAAAAAGAAGTAAAAGAATCCACTGCAGCGATAAAAAAACAACTCGCCAATTTTTTCGAAATTAAAAAAATAAAATTTGTAAATAATCTTGACTGGTTTTCAAAAATTTCTCTTATTACTTTTTTGCGCGATATCGGCAAAAGATTTTCCGTAAATGAAATGCTTGCCAAAGAAGCGGTTAAAAATCGTTTGGAAGCGGGGATTTCCTATACCGAGTTCAGCTATATGATTTTGCAGGCGTACGATTTTTTGAATTTGTATAGAAAATACGGTTGCGCTTTACAGATTGGCGGTTCTGACCAATGGGGCAATATTACCGCCGGTATAGAATTGGTCAGAAAAAATTCCAGCGAAGAAGTTTATGGGTTTACGACTCCCTTAATTACCTCTTCTGATGGAGTAAAAATCGGAAAATCAGAGCTCGGAACTATTTGGCTTGATTCAAAATTAACTTCTCCATACGCCTTTTATCAATTTTGGATGAATATTGACGACAAAGACGCCGTAAGATTTTTAAAATATTTTACTTTTTTACCGCTTGAAAAAATAAAAGAAATTGAAAAAGAATTTTCAAAAAATCCCCAAAACAGGGAAGCTCAAAAAGCGCTGGCAAAAGAAATCACCATATTTGTTCATGGTGAAAGCGCTTACAAACGGGCGCAAAAAATTTCCGAGGTTCTTTTTTACGGCGATGTTAAAAAATTAAATCTAAAAGAACTGGAAGAGGTTTTGTTGAATACCGAAGTTGTGCGACTAGAAAAATTCGATTCTTTAAGCGTGGTTGATTTGCTTGTTTTGGCAAAAGTTGTAGATTCTAAGCGCCAGGCAAGAGAGGATATTTTAAACCGGGCAATCGAAATAAACGGCGGGAAAATGATAAGCGCGAGTTTTGCAATAAATAAAAAAAATCTTTTTTTCGGAAAGTACTTGGTAATAAAAAGAGGCAAAAAAGATTATAAGTTTGCTATTGTAAGGTAGTTTGACAAAGACGGGATAATGTTTTAGTTTTTGTTTAGAAACTTGTAAAAATAAAAAAATCTTTCTATAGGAAGGGGGTTGTATTATGCCGAAAATGATTGTTACCGATTTTCATGAGAAATTGGTGATTTATTTCATGATGGCTACTCGGCAACTGACAAAATTATCCGACACGTTTTTTCATATCATCCGGCTTTATACGCGGGAATCCCATAATGCGGAAAATCATCTAAACGGCTACCGCGCGTATGCCCAGACTGAAATCGCCGATATAATAACCCAGCTGAAAAAGATGTGTTTAGCGCTGAACATTTCGTTTGATAAAACGTGTGAAATGGCAGATAAGCGCGACAAAGAAAAAGAAGCGGAATTCAAAAGAAAATACCCCAACGATCCGTGGGTGTGAAAGGAGGATGAAGATGCCAAAATTGACAGGGGCAAAACCGGTTCCTGGCGAGAAGTCTTCGCGAATCAATGTTCCTGCGATTGTTCGTAACATTGAGCAGTCGGCGGAAGATCTTGGTCTTGGAACGTCCGCTCACGAACGAGCATTCGCCGAAGGAGCGCAGCGTCTAGCAGATATTGCAAACGGCAAAATGCCCGGTACAATCTCTGAAAAATAGCACGGTTCACTTCCTTGTTCTTGGTTTGGTCGCCTTGGCTTATCGCCAGGGCGTTTTTTTGTTAGTTTAAATTTATAATTTATTATGTTATTTTGTAGATAGTTCAAATACAATGCGGGGGTGATAAAGGATGATACCGAAAAAGGGCGGAATTACAGAAAGAAGGAGCATCAAGTTCTCCGGCAACCCAAACGTAAAAGATCGCAGCGAAAAGGAAAAAGAAAAAGAGAAGAAACGCCAGAAACCGAATGTGATTGATAATCCAGGGCGGTTTCTGGTGAACAGCTTATCTTGAAGGAAAGGAGGCGTCGCTATGTGGGAAATATTAAGGCTTTAGTGTCGATTGCTGGTACGATTCTAGCCACAGGTTTTTTCTGGTTGGGTTTTAAAATTATGCGTGCCGGCGAGGTTAATTGGGAGAAGGGACGCCGAAAGACTAAAGAGATGCTTGTTGTAAATCTAAAAACTCGGCAATGGGGCACGGTGGAAACTATTTCCGAGGAAGGAATTGATCAGATGTTGGGCGAACCCAAACATTCCGCGGTGTGTTAAGGAAGGGGGGTGATGATATGGAATTGATAACATCGCTGTCTGACGAAAGGTTAAAGTTTATAATGGAATATTCAACCATTCTTACGCCGCAACTGGTTTTGGCATCTCTGCGCGCTTCACTGAAACGTGAAGAAGAGATAGGTCGAAGAATATGTTTGCACGCGAACACGCAAGCACGAATGGTAACCGACCCTGAAACGGGCAGGAAGTTTTTCAGAAAAACCTGCCTTAATTCCAAATGCCACGCGTGGCTAGGGGATGAAGTATTCAAATTAGGGAAGGAGGCGGACTGATGGCGCGAGACGATAAACTTAACAGAGAAATCATTGCTGATAACATTGATCGCGACCCGGTTGGAAGGCGTTTGACACCGGAGGCGCGCGCGAGAGCAATTCAATTCGGCGTTGGTGTCTGGAAAGGCGATTTGGGAAACGGCCAAGCCGCCCAGTTGGGTATCCAACACGTAACCTCGGAAGTGCTCAAACCGAAGTAAGAAATAAATTATTAAGGCCTTGACCGATTGGCCCCGAGAGAAATCTCTAAACGGTGGACCCGGTACCTCACTTGTTGTGGTGCCGGGCTTTTTTGTCAAAATAATCGCGAATATTACTATTGGAATTAATTTTATATCTGCGTTGTTAGTCGTTAGTTGTATAGTATACTATACAACTATAAAAATTTGTGTGCATCTCTGAGAGGATTTTGGTTATAAGTCCTCAGTTGTTAGTTGTCGGTTGTTGGCTGTGGGCTAATTCGGTATTTCGGTGTCACCCAAAATCCCAAGCGGTATTTTCCGCCGAGCATTAACCGCGTTTGCGATTCTATTGCCGGAAATGCTCCAAAAATTATCAAGGTAAAAGGCATTAAAATCCACTGGATAAAATATAGTAAATAGTGTCGTTTTTTAAACCACTTCGGTTTTGGAGGGAGTAAGACAACACCTAAGATCGCCGAAGTTATGATTCCTATCATTGCCAGGTTCATAATAGTTTTTGTCACCAAAGGAAGATTGTATGAAAGGATAGAAAATTTAAAATCCGGCCCTCCTAAAATTATAGGCAGCCAGCCGAGCGCGAAAATTATCAAAGAATTAGTCGCCCACGAATGAAAGCCCTCTATGTAATTGAATTTCCAGTAAAGTTTTTTCGTCCAAGAAATTTTCTTATTTTTTTTAAAGCCGTCCAGCAAGTAGGGGATATTTTCACAACCCCAGCCCCAGCGACGCTGTTGTTTGTATTGATTTACCATTGTTTGCCAGAAAGTCGGCGCCACATTTGCGTCCATGGAAACAGGATAGTCCAAAGGCACAACTCGCCAATCGCCGTTGTAGTGCATATAGCATTGCCAGAAAATTCTTGAGTCCTCGGAAACAATGTCGGTTTGCCAAAATCCTACTTCCACAATCGCCTTAAAGGGCATCGAGTGCGAAGAAAAAGTGGTTAGGCGTTCCGGCCGCGATTGCTGGATCATATGCCAGAACGTCGAAGAAAAAGCGATAACTCGCGCTAAGGCCGGCGCTTGAAAAATATTGTTGGTAAAAAGCGAAATCGGTTGAAAACTTGATCGTTGCGGATTTTTCGCGGTTAAAAATGTGTAAGTTAAAATTCCGAAATAATCGAGAGGTACTTGCGTGTCTACGTCAAATACGGAAACCAATATGTTATCGTATGACGACAACAACGCGGATTTACGCTGATTACTACGCGGATTTACGCTGATTAAATTCTTACTTTCTTCAATAAGAGGATCAATAATCAACTCCTTCGCTTGTTTTCCGGCCCAAGTTTCATTGGATCCTTTGCCTGGGATTTCGTTAGGCAAGTCGGCGGGGTGTGCGGTGATTAAAAATTTAAAAAATTTATCTCCATACTCCTTTTCTATTTTTTTAGCGGTTTGCTGAGCAATTTCGCCCGCCTTTTGTTCTGTGGCTAAAACAATAATAAATTTGTCTTTCGGGTAATTTGTATTTGCCAAAGCTTCAAAACTTTCCTTGACTACTTCATAAGGCTCGTTATACATCGGAAGAATTATCAGATGATGAATATCTTGCCAATCAGTATTTAGTAGTTGGGAGTTAGTAGTTATTTTTTCTAGCCAATTTATTTTCAAATTCTTTTTCATTCTTCCAAACGTTGAGCGCAAATGAAGGGAAAGATAAATTGTTTTAAGTAGCCAATAAATGTCAAAAAGAATAATAAAAATAGCCACTCCTGTGGGAGACAGCCATGATATTAAAAACATTAAAGCTATTGTTATCCAGGATAAGAACCCCGGGACAAATTCGTAAAAGCGCATTCGGGACATGGAGTAATATTAGTTTAAAAATCCCTTGAATTCAAATAAAATTAATGCATATAATATGTTTGTAGTTGACTTAGCGGCCCCATCGTCTAATGGTTAGGACATTAGGTTTTCATCCTAAAAATCGGAGTTCGATTCTCCGTGGGGTCACAATGCAAAAGCGAGTTTTTATAATTCATGGATGGGAAGGGTATCCGGAAGAAGCTTGGTTTCCGTGGTTAAAAAAAGAACTTGAAACAAAGGGATTTGAAGTTTTTGTGCCATCCATGCCCGACAGCGGCAACCCGAAAATAGAAGTTTGGGTTCCATTTTTAAAAAATCTAGTAGGTAAATGTGATGAAAATACGTATTTTATCGGCCACAGTATGGGTTGTAGAACGATAATAAAGTATTTAGACGAGTTGGAAGATAACGAGAAAGCGGGTGGTGTTGTTTTTGTAGCTGGTTGGGTGAGTTTGACGCCAATGGCCATGAGAACTGAGGAAGAAAAAGAAATTGTTCGGCAATGGTTAGCCGCGTCGATAGATTACGAAAAAGTTAAAAAGATTGGAAGAAAATTCGTCGCGATATTTTCGGACGACGACGAATACGTGCCTTTTGAAGAAAACTCAAAAACTTATAAGGAGAAATTAGGAGCTGAGATTATTTTAGAACACGGCAAAGGACATTTTGGCGGCGACAGCGAAATAAAAGAACTTCCTTCGGCGCTGAATTCTATTTTAGAAATAAGTCGGTAGTAGGTGGTCGGTAGTTTGTGGTAATTTTTATGCGAATCCTATCCATTGAAACATCTTGCGATGAAACAGCAATGGCGCTTGTTGACGCGAAAGGCGGAATTAAAAACCCTCGTTTTAAACTTATTAAAAATCTTGTCGCGTCTCAGATAGAAGTTCATAAGCCTTTTGGAGGGGTGGTTCCTAATCTTGCCAAAAGGGAACATCTTAAAAACCTCCCGATTCTTTTTGATCAAATTCTAAAAGCTAACCGCTATAAGCTAAAAGCTGATCTGATTGCCGTAACAGTCGGGCCGGGGCTTGAGCCGGCGCTTTGGACCGGTATCAATTTTGCGCGCGATTTGTATCGCGAACTAAAAACTAATAACAAAAAACTAACAACTAAATTAATAGGAGTGAATCATTTGGAGGGACATTTATATTCGTCTAAGCTCGAGGGTACAAAAAAATTGGAATTTCCAGCCGCCGCTTTAATAATCAGCGGAGGACATACAATTTTATTGAGTGTTAAAAATATGGCGAGTTGGAAAAAAATTGGAGAAACTGTTGATGACGCAGTGGGGGAGTGTTATGACAAAACCGCCAGACTATTGAATTTATCTTATCCAGGAGGCCCTGAAATAGAAAAGCTGGCAAAAGACGGCGATCCGAATGCGATCCAATTTCCCAGGCCCATGATCCATCAAAAAAATTATGATTTCAGCTTTTCCGGACTTAAAACTTCCGTGCTGTACTTTTTCAGGGAAAATAAAAATGAAGAATTTGTAAAAAAATACAAGCTTTCAAAAAAGCCGGACAAAATATCCAAAGCCGACATTGCCGCCAGTTTCCAGCAGGCGGTATTCGATGTTTTAACCGCAAAAACATTGAGGGCGGTTAAAAAAATTAAAGCTAAATCGCTTATAATAGGAGGAGGGGTTGCTGCCAACAGGTCGCTTCAGAAAGAGTTCAAAAAAAAGATAAAAAAAGAGAATTTGAAATTGAATTTATTCGTTCCTTCTCCTAAGTTTTGCACTGATAACGCGGCGATTATTGCCGCGGCCGGGTATGTAAGTTTTTTAAAAAATAAGAAAAGATCATTAAAGGCTCAAGCAAATTTGAATTTATAAAATAAAATCTATATGTCTTTTTTGATAAAAAATTTTGCCCCGTTAGTAGAACTTTGTCCTTCCTTCGACATTACGTCGAAGGATTAAATTCATAATATTTAGTACTTTGTTTTTTGTTTAAAAATGGTATTTTTATCTCAATGAGTATATTTCGACAAAATTATTTAATCGGCCGAAGTTTCACTACGGGGTTCGATTGGAAACTTAATGGCGCGGTTTTGTTTTTGTCTTTTTTAAGTTTGTTAAGCTTGTTCAGCACAAAACCCGGGCTTTTTTACAAGCAATTGCTCTGGATAATAATCGGAATTTTCATCGCCTTTTTAATAACCCAAATCGATTGGCGATCTTTTGTAAACTACAAGGGGATGGTTTGGGGGTTTTATGTTTTTGCTGTTTCACTTTTGGCCCTTACGCTGGTTTTGGCTCCGCAAATAAGAGGAGCTAGAAGTTGGATTCCTTTGGGGTCTTTTCAATTACAGCCGTCGGAATTCGTGAAAATAGCTCTTATAATATTTTTAGCGAATTTTTTCAGCAAGCGGCACAAAGGCATAGCCCTTGTTTCCAATCTAATTTACTCATTCGCGCTTTTTGTGCTCCCCGCCGCTCTTATTATGGCGCAGCCGGATTTCGGCTCGGCTTTGTTGGTTTTTTCCATTTGGTTTGGGTTTGTTTTGGTGTCGGGCATAAGATACAAACATTTGGCGATAATCATTGTTACTTTTTTGGTGGCTACAGGGTTAATGTGGAGCTTTGTTTTAAAAGATTATCAAAAAGAAAGAATTACCGGTTTGTTTTTTTCGCAGAGAGACGCGCTGGGAATAAATTACAATGTAATTCAGTCAAAAATAGCCATAGGCTCGGCCGGGTTTTTCGGCAAAGGTTTTAAACAGGGCTCACAGGCTCAGCTTGGATTTTTGCCCGAAGCTCAAACTGATTTTATTTTCGCCGCTATAGTGGAAGAGTGGGGACTTATTTCCGCTTTCTTGATTTTTGCCGCCTTTTTGCTGATGATTTTACGTATTGTTAAAATCGGTTTGGATGCCGATAATAATTTCGGAAAATTTCTTTGCTTGGGATCGGCAATATTGTTTTTGGCGAACTTTTTGTTTAATATAGGCTCAAATATCGCTTTGACTCCCGTTATAGGAGTGCCTTTTCCGTTTTTAAGTTACGGTGGGTCGCATATAATAACGGATTTTATTTTAATCGGTTTTGTGCAGGCCGTTAAAATTAGAAGAGCATAAAAAATACGCGAAAAATAAATGAAAGGTAAATTTTTTTCAAAAAAGTTTTTTACTCTTGTTATTCTTTTGTTGTTGGCCTTTGGTTTTGGAGCTTATTTTCGTGAGTCGTTAAGGCCGACTTCTTCAGGTGTTGGCGAACAAACTGTCGAGTTTTGGGTTAAGCAAGGGGACGATATCAATCAAGTAGCGGAAGTTTTAAAAGCGACTGGCCTAGTTAAGTCAAAAATTTTATTTGAATTTTACGGGCTCTTGACTGGCGGCGCGTTTTTACTCCAGCCGGGCCTTCATTATATATCAAGCGCGCAGTCAGCCTCGGAAATTCTTGATAAATTATCTTCGAAGCCAAGCGAAGTCGCCCTTACGGTATTTCCGGGACTAACTTTGAAAGAGGTTGAGGAGAGATTGGTAGCGATAAAAGTTATTTCTAAAGGCGAATTAGCTAATTTTAACCCGGCGCCCTTTAAAAAAAGCTACCCTTTTTTAGCCGGCGCGGTTTCTCTAGAAGGGTTTATTATGCCCGATACGTATAAATTTTTCGCGTATTCCAGTGTGGATGGAGTAGTTAAAAAATTTTTGGATAATTTCCAAGCAAAAACTAAGGATTTAAAAGATTCCAAAGGGTTGACTTTTTTAGAGCGAAAAGATATATTGGAAAAGTTAGTGGTTGCTTCTTTATTGGAGAAAGAAATACCCGATATTGCCGAAAGGCAAATCGCCGCCGGCATCCTTGAAAAGAGATTAAAAAACGACATTCCTCTTCAAGTGGACGCCACAATATTTTATTTTAAATGCGAGGGAAAGTTTTTGGGATGCGGCAACGTTGTTCGCAAAGATTACAAGAAGCCCTCGCCTTTTAATACCTACTTAAATAAAGGCTTGCCGCCCGCGCCGATAAGCAATCCCGGCGCGGAGGCTATCAAAGCGGCGGTAAATCCCGTTTATTCTAATTATTGGTATTATCTTTCCGATCCAAAAACAAAAAGAACGATATTCAGCTCTACTTTTGACGAGCATAACGAAAACCGCTACAAATATTTAAAAATGTAAATAGGGGGTTTGCCCCCACACCAAACGCGGATATTCGAATTTGTGACACGAATTCGCTTTTATCAAACCTCCGGTTTGATTTAATCCGCGTTATGGTGTGGGGGTTGACACGGGGCATACAAATAGTATTAAATATTTATAATATTCATATTCTAATTTCATCCAATTAGATTTTGGCACTTTTTAGTCCGTCAAATTCGGATAGAGTATTTTTTTGTTCGATTTTTTTCTACATCGCCATGGATAAAAAAACCCAAGTAAAAAACTTCTCTTCTATTCCTATGCCCGTGTTAGAGCAGCCTTTTTTGGCGCAATCCTTGTCCGACAGCTGGGACTGGTTTATCAAAAAAGGATTAAAAGAGCTTTTCGAAGAAATTTCTCCTATTAAAGATTACTCCGGCAAAGAACTGGAGCTTTATTTTGTCGATTATTATTTTGACGAGCCCAGATACGACGAAGAAACATCGCGCGCGAAAGGGCTTACGTACGAAGCGCCGCTTCGGGCAAAAATAAAACTCGTAAATCATTTAACCAACGAAACCAAAGAAGAAGAGGTTTATTTAGGCGACTTTCCGATCATGTCTTCGAGAAATACCTTTATAATGAACGGTGTTGAAAGAGTGGTGGTTTCTCAGATTATCCGTTCAAGCGGCGTTTATTTCAGCGCCAATATCTCAAGAGGGAGAAAACTATTTGGAGCCAAAATTATACCAAACAGGGGAAGCTGGCTGGAATTTGAAACAGAGGTTGACGGATATATAGGAGTTAAAATAGACAGAAAAAGAAAAGCGCCGGTAACCGATCTTTTAAGGATTTTTGCCGCCGGAACCAAAAATCCCTTAGATGATAATCAAAAAATCATCGATCTTTTCAAAGATGTCGATACCGGCGCTTTGAAATTTATCCAAGCGACTCTCAAAAAAGACGTAGCTAAAAACACTGAGGAGTCTTATCTTGAAATTTACAAGCGTCTCAGGCCCGGCGATTTGGCAACCGCTGAAAACGCCAAGAGCTTGATTGACGCGATGTTTAAAAGAGTTGACCGGTACAGCTTGTCTTCGGTGGGACGATTTAAAATTAACCAACGGTTGGGATTTAAAAATAAAAACACCACTATCCTTGATTACGATGACCTTGTAAATATCATTAAAGAAATAATCCGGTTGGACAACGACCCCAGTTCTCAGCCGGATGATATTGACGATTTGGGAAACCGCCGGATAAGAGGAGTCGGCGAGCTTTTGCAAAACCGCCTTTATGTGGGTTTTGCCCGAATGAGGCGGAACATACAAGATAAAATTTCTACGTCTGATTTAAGAACGGTTTCCGCAGTGCATTTGATAAGCGGCCGACCGCTTGTTGTGGCAATGAACGATTTTTTGGTTTCTTCCCAATTGTCGCAATTTATGGATCAGCACAATATTTTGGCGGAAGTCGAACATAAAAGAAGATTGTCCGCGATGGGGCCGGGAGGATTAACCAGAGAGCACGCCGGTTTTGAAGTAAGGGACGTTCATTCTTCTCACTACGGAAGAATTTGCCCCATTGAAACTCCCGAAGGGCAAAATATCGGTTTGATAAATCATTTGGCGAGCTACGCGAGAATCAGTGAATTGGGATTTCTTCAAACACCATACTTTAAAGTCAAAAACGGAAAAGTTACTGACGAATACGTCTGGCTCGACGCTTTTGAAGAAAAGAAATATAAAATCGCCCATAGCGGAGTAAAACTTGATGAAAGCAAAAAAATTATCGATAAAATCGTTGAAGTGAGAATTCACGGCGAACCAAAAACTTGCGCCAGAGATCAAGTCGAGCTTATGGATATTGCCAATACTCAATTAGTCAGCGTTGCGACTTCGCTTATTCCGTTTGTGGAAAACGACGACGCGAATCGGGCGCTTATGGGATCAAACATGCAGAGGCAGGCGGTTCCGGTTCTTTTTCCTCAGGCTCCGCTTGTGGGAACCGGCATAGAAGACAAAGTTGCCAAAGATTCGGGAAGGGTAGTTGTGGCGATAGACGACGGAGAAATTGTCGAGGTTGACGCCGACAAGATTGTTTTAAAAACAAAAAAAGAATTGAAGACATACGATTTATTCAAATATCAGCGCTCCAATCATTACACTTGTTTTTCGCAAAAGCCGAGGGTAACGAAAGGCGAGCGTGTAAAAAAAGGCGATATTTTAGCTGACGGGCCGTCCACCGAAAACGGAACTCTGGCCTTGGGACAAAATCTGTTGGTTGCTTTTTTGTCTTGGGAAGGCGGAAATTACGAAGACGCTATTATTCTCTCGGAGAGAGTTGTCAAAGAGGGGATTTTTTCCTCTATCCATATAAAGGATTTTTATTGCGACGTCAGAGACACTAAGCTCGGTCCGGAAATGACTACAAATGATATTCCTAATGTTTCGGAAGAAAAACTGCGGAATCTCGACGAAGAAGGAATTATAAGAATAGGAGCCGATGTTAAAGCGGGAGATATTTTAGTCGGGAAAATTTCTCCAAAAGGAGAAACTGAATTGACTCCTGAAGAAAAACTTTTGCGGGCGATATTTGCCGAAAAGGCCAGCGACGTTAAAGACACTTCGCTTCTTTTGCCGCACGGAGAATCCGGAAGAATTATCGGCGTTAAAATATTTTCCCGAGACAGAGGCGATAAGCTTGAGCCGGG
>JAJYNK010000042.1 GCA_021786355.1 bacterium | reverse complement strand
TTTTTTAATTATTTCTTCCGGCGTTTCTATTTTTCTTTCTAAAATCTCTTGTTCTCCGTAAAATCCGGCCAATTCGTCAGACGTCTCTAAGCCTAGTGTCAACTTGCCGATTATATGTTCTTTAGCCATATCAAGTTCCGAGCTGGAAACGCCTTCTTCTTTAATTTTTTTCAATTCTTCTAAAATCGCCCTTAAAACAGGTTCGAATTTCTCGTTCCCCACTCCGGCTGAAACGGCAAAAAATCCGTGGTCTGTTAAAAGATCGGTCCCTGCCCTGACATAATAAGCAGCGCCCATTTGTTCACGAACCTTTTGCCAAAGCCGCGAACTCATACTGCCTCCTAAAATATCACTTAGAATTCCAAGCGGATATCTTCGATCGTCAAAAACACCAAATGCTCTAAACCCCAAAACTAAATGCGTTTGATCGCTGTCTTTGTATTTTACGGATACTCTCGGCTGACTTTGGCTTTCAATTACTTTAATTTTGGAAGTTTTTTCTCCGGTTTTAAAATCAGAAAAATGTTTTTTTACTTCATCAACGGCTTTTTGCTCGTTAAAATTTCCGGCGATTGTTATTATGGTTGACTTTGGAAGATAGTGATTATTTCTGTAATTTAAAAAATCTTCTCGGGTGATTTTTTGAATATTTTCTTTGGGTCCTAAAATTCGCCAACCCGCCGGCTGATCTCCATACAGCAAATCTAAAAATACGTCCCAAACACGACTTGATGGCTGGTCCTCAATTAAATTTATTTCTTCAATGATAACCCCGCGTTCTTTGTCTATTTCTTTGCCGTCAAAAAGAGGATTGAGATAAATATCCGAAACAACATCTAGGATTTTTTCAAAATGGCTGGTTCTGGCCTTTGCCCAATAACCGGTTACCTCATGACTGGTAAAAGCGTTATAAGAAGCGCCGATGCCGTCAAGCTCCGATGAAATTGCCAAAGTTGAGGGCCTTTTTTGAGTGCCTTTAAAAACCATATGTTCCAAAAAATGGGAAATGCCATTTATTTCTTTGGTTTCGTATTTTGAGCCCGCCTCCACCAAAACCGACACCGTCACGGCTAAATTTCCCGGCTGAGGAACTAAAATAATTCTTAACCCATTTTCTAAAGTAATTTTTTTATGCATAAATAGAAATTCTTAATCAGCTAACTGCGCTCCCAGATTCTACATCTTTTTCTGGAACCAATAAAACCGGGCCGTTTTCACCGCTTGCAGCAAGAAGCATGCCCTGACTTTCCAACCCCATTAAAAACCTTGGTTCAAGATTGGCGACAATAATTATTTTTTTGCCAATCAAATCCTGAGGTTCGTAAGCCTTTCCAATTCCTGCGATAATTTGTCTTTCTTCTTTGTTGCCTAAATTAATCAGCAGTTTTACGAGTTTTTCGGAATTCTCGACTTTTTCGGCTTCAATAATTTTAACAACCTTCAAGTCTAATTTTTTGAAATCATCAAAACTAATCATTTTTATTAATTTTATTGAGTTGATTGATTTTTATCTTTTTTTCTACTAAAAAAGAAGATGTAAAGAATTTCCAAAAGACCCAAAGTGTTGATTACCAAAAGCGCGGTAAACCACCATTTAGAATCATTTTTTGACGCTTTCCACAGCGCCACTCCTTTCCACGGCAAAACCCACAAAACAGCCAATAAAATAAACCACGAATTTTCTAAAAAAAATTGATTGAGCATTTTTACGGTTGCAAAATATCATTAGTTCGACCGTTTATCGAAATAATAACGTCTTTTACCCCGGGAAATTGTTTGGCAGTACGTACAATTTGAGCGCGAATAGAAGCCACGCGACACGATCCTCCAACGCCTTCTTGAAGCGTCTGGTCAAAATCAGCCTTGACTACTCCATTTTCTATAAATAGGCTCTGAATTTTAACTCCGGAATTTATGCTTGTAAAATAGCCGTCGTTTTTTTCTCTATCAGTTGGTCCCTTAAACAACTCCTCCAGAGCAATACGGCCAACGCTGGCACTTCTGAAAACCGTTCTTTCAACCGGAAAAACTTTGTTGCAAGAAACAGCCGGATCTAATTTATTATTATTAAAAAAAGCCTTAACCGTCATTTTATCGAATTTCAAAGTATTGGCTATTTTTTCAATGTGGTCTTTATCTCCATAAATTACAAAAAGCGAAAAATTTATTCCCGATATGGACAGCGTTCGCGGATAATTAACAACCAGTTCGGCTTGCTTATTTAGCTCATTTGGCTGATCAGCGGATGGCAAGACAATTCTCGCTTCTTGACCGTCAATCTGCAAATTTTTTATGGAAGGGCTCGAGCCATAAGGACGGGTTGGTTTGTTGATTTCATTTCTGATCATATCGTCAAGAAACAAACCGTCATTTCCGGCCGCGTTAACGCTAAAAAATCCGTCCGAACCTTTGTAGGCGGTGTAAATACTGCCGGTTAATTTGTAAGACGGGTCAGCCATCCAAGAAGACGGGTAAGAAAACGAAACCTGAAAAACAGGATTAACATAAACCGATAAATTTTTCTTTGACCTGAATTTTAAAGGAATCGAAACCTTGTCTATTTCACTTCCGTCTTTTGCCGAATAATCAAAAACTTCCAGCGTAATATCGGAGTTGTCTTGCAAACGCTGGGTCGGGAGATAAATTTCTTTTTCAAAATCGCCGTATTTGCCGGCATCGGAAGCGTTAGCGGATATGCCGGATTCGTAAATCTTTTGACCGGAAATACTAACTCTGATATTAAACTGATTTTCAAAAACTCTCGCCCTTCCTTCAACCGTGAACGATTCGGAGACTTCATTGTTTGGTTTTGGAGAAAAAACAACGATATTGGGCATTTGCGTTATTTTGAGTTCGTTCAAAATAAGAGAGTTGTTTTCATCTGATTTTCCGGTTGCGTCAACTAAAAATCCGTTTTGAAAATAATCAAAGGTCATGATATTTCCGTCTTGATCAAGCAATTTCGTATCGGACGTAACCAATAAAAGAAAATCTTTATTATCTTGAGTTTTAATTGTTATTAATTTCGCTCCCGAATCGATATTTTTAATTTCTCCGGAAACAGTCGCTTCTTTTACAACAAAGTCGGTTGGCTTAACGTTTTTGTAATAATTTAAATAAAAATAATACGCGCCAACACCAACTAAAATTCCTAAAATTAAAAACAGAATCTTTTTGTTCATCCCGTTAGAAACGGCACAAGTGCCGTATTTTAATTAAACGACTAAAATTTTTATATAAAATAGCATATGACATAAGTTATGATGTTGGGCCCCGTTTCTAACGGGATTCATTTGATTATTTTAGCAAAAAAATAGGCGATGCGAAACTCGCACCGCCCCCGTGACTAAAAAACTTTCCTTTTCCTCCTGATTTACTCGCCGAGGATTGCCCGAAGTTCACGAACCGACATCCTGGGCCAACCAGCTCGCAAAGCCAGTAGCTGCCTTTCGCCGTCGATCGCTTCTTTGACGTCATCGGGCGCTGATTCCGGGATCGGCTTGATTCGATCGAGAATAATTCCAATCAGCCGCGCTTTTTCTCTCTTTTCGTCCATCTTTTTCTCCTTTCTATATTAAAATATTGACACAATAACGTCCAAAAAAACTAAATAGATAATAACAATATTTTTAGGAAAAACAATATCGTTCTAAAAAATCACTACATATCGTATATGTGACGATCGTCACATATACGATATAAATTAAATCTTCCCTTCTTTAATATCACTTCGGATTTTCTCGATATACGAGTTGAAAAAATAAAGGTTATGAAAGGTCAGAAGCTTTAACGGAGTGATTTCTTTAGCTTTTAAAAGATGAGTTATATACCCGCGGGAATAATTTTGACAGACAAAACAACTGCATTTTTTATCCAGAGAATTTTTATCTTTTAAAAAGATCGACTTTGACATGTCTAATCTGCCCTTTGAAGTAAACGCGTAGCCGTGGCGGGCGTAATGAGTCGGCGCAATACAATCAAAAGTATCCACTCCGGATTTTATAATTTTTGGAATATCTTCCAAGTGGCCGATGCCCAAAAGATGGCGCGGTTTTTCTTTAGGCAATTCTTTTATGGTCCAGTCCAACATTTTTATCATCGTGTTTTTGTCGCCGCCGAATTCTCCACCGATGCTAAACCCTTCAAACGGGAGCGAGCCGATAAATTTCGCGCTTTCAATTCTTAAATCTTTAAATCTACCTCCTTGAGTAATACCAAAAAGAGCTTGTTTCGCTCCGCCAGCTGGCGGATTATTTTCCAAACAAATTTTTGCCCAGCGGTGAGTTTTAATAAGAGATTTTTTGGTATATTCATAATCAGCCAGAGGCGAAGTACATTCGTCAAAGGCGAAAATAATGTCGGCGCCGAGCGATTGTTGGATTTTCATCGACTCTTTCGGGCCTAAAAATATTTTTCTGCCGTCTACCGGCGAATTGAAGAAAACGCCATCGCTTGTAATTTTTATATTTTTTGGCTGTTGGCCTTCTTTAATTCGCATGGGCGCGTTCGCATTGCCGTAACCCTTGTGTGGAGGCGCGCTATTCGCATGCATAATTTTTCCAACTCCGTGGTCGCTGCCAAAACCCAAGGAAAAAACTTGAAACCCTCCGGAGTCAGTCATAAGCGGGCGGTCCCAATTCATAAATTTATGCAGACCGCCGAAAGATTTGACGATTTTTTCGCCGGGCTTTAAATGCAAGTGATATGTATTGGCTATTAGAATCTGCGATTTGGCTTGCTTAACTTCTTCGCTGGTCAAAGTTTTAACAGCCGCTTGAGTGGCGACAGTTACCAAAGCCGGCGTTTCCACAATACCCGAGGAAGTTTTTAAAACGCCCAAACGGGCGTTCGAATTTTTTGATTTTTTTAAAATTTTAAATTCCAGCATTTTTTAACCATTCGAAATTATATTTAAAAATCTTTCAAAAAACGGCTTTTCTTCTTCTTCCGCTTTATATCCGGTTTTTTGCTCAATTAACGATAAGTTGCGTTTGGTTTCCGCCTTGCCTTCAAAAATTATTTCTTTGGCTTTGTAAAAATCGTGCCAATTAAAACTTAAAACAGCGGGGCTTAAAACGATGTCCGCTTTTTCTAAAATCGGCTTGGCAATTTGATATTCCGCCACAGAAGCGACTTCTCCAATAAGAGCCGGCATATGAGAAATTTTGAATTCCTCTTCGGAAAAATCAACCCATCTGCTGGAAACGTCAACGGCAATGACTATATCCGCGCCCATTTCTCTTACAACGTCGGCCGGCACCGGATCGCAAAGACCGCCATCGGTCAACAACCGCTTATTAAATTTAACGGGTTTAAAAAATATAGGTATTGCGCTGGAGGCTTTAATGGCATTTTCAAGATTGCCTTTTTTTAAGATAATTTTTTCGCCGTTATTTATATCGGTTGCCACGGCCCAAAAAGGGATTTGGCAGTTTTCTATTTTTTTATCTCCCAAACCGATATCTAAAAGTTTCGCTATGGATTTATCTTTAAAAATTTCTCCGCCGTTTTTTATGATTTTCCTTTTCGAAAAAACATCGTGGTTATGTATTTTAGAAAAAAGATTTTCCAAAAAAAGAATATCTTTGGTCGCGGCGTACCAACCTCCCACCAAAGACCCCATGCTGGTACCGCAAATAAAATCAATGGGAATTCCGGCTGATTCCAAAACTTTTATCACACCCACATGAGCAAGCCCTCTTGCCCCTCCTCCGCCTAAAGCGAGTCCGATCCTCTTGCGACCAATTTCTGTTTTGTCTTTTATTTTTTTCATTTTGAATTAAATTTTTTAGAATAAATTATTCCGGACTCACCAATGCCGAACCAATCTTTAATTTTTGCCTGTTTTTTAAATCCGTGATTCTTATAAAATTTATTGCCTTCCTTATCATCAACTCCAACATCAACAAAAAGCAAAGGAGAGTCTTTTAAACAACGTTTTTCTACTGTTTTTAAAAGCATATTTCCGACTCCTTTATTTCGATATTTCTTTTCTACTACAAAGTAAAATATCCAATTTTTTGGCTTATCAAGTATTTCAACTAAAATAACTCCGATAATGTTTTTGTCGTCTAGAGCTACAAAATCGTATCCGGGCGGCCTCATTGTTTGTTTTAAAAACTTTTTAGTCAGCCAGCGTTCACCCCTCCATTCTTCTAGCCCCAATTTATACAGACTTTTTAAATCGCTTTGTTTTAATCTTCTAATTTTAATCATTTTCCTTTTCATAAGCCAATTTTCTGTAATTACAATATTCACAAGCCGGATTTTGCTCAGGAATTTCTTCGCTATTCAAAACTTCTTTAATTTTTATAATCATCGGTTCAACCCACGAATCATCAGCCTCATAAGGAATAATTTCCACGCCGAATTCCAGCTTGCCGTCAAAAGCCTCGCGATCTTTTTTGCCGTTACAATACACAAAATACCCCGTATTAGAAACATCAAACCCGTTTTTTCTAAACAGCCATTGATAAACTTCCATTTGTCTTTTGTAGGATTCTTTGTATTCTCCGTCTAGTGTTATTTCCTCTTGAGTGCTGGTAGATTTATAATCAACGATATAAATCTTTCTATTTTCATCAATCCATACGTCGTCAATGGCCCCGAAAACTAAAAAATTAGTTGGTTCATGCAGATACTGAATACCTCTTTTATTATTTCTCCAATCATCTATCCGTTCATCGTTAAAAGGAACAAGATTCAATCCGTAACAACTCATCAAAGGGTGGCTCGTTTCCTTCGCCCGATGAATATCAAATTCTTTTTTCAACAAATGGTCGACAGCGGAATTCAAACTGAAACCGGGCATGCTTGGCTGAGAAACACCCAATCGCCTGTCTAAATAAAAACATCTCGGGTATTTTGAAAATAAATCTATTTTTGATCGGCTTAGCTTAAAAGGATCCTTACTTAATGGATCAAAAATAATTTTTTTATATTTAAAATTATTATTATTCATTTATAGATTATACATCAAAAACAAAAGATTCTGCAAAATAAAATTTGCGTAGCGCCCACATATCAAAGTCTTTATAGTGGTATAGTATACTATACCACGAAGCTGCGCGGCTGATCTTTGAGAACAAACCTATATTTTCTAAATCTGCCGTGATGATGATTTTGTTTTTTTTCTTTAATTTTGTCTTTGGAATAAACACGCTTCTTCCAAGTGGGACGCCTAAAATTATCTCTGATAAAATTTACGGTTACACGAGTCGCCCCCACTCTTCTACTAATTTCCCTATATCCAATTCCCTCTTTTAAAAGCGTTTTTATCGCTAGCCTTTTTTCCATTGAAACTAATTCGTCGTCCGTAAAGACAGTTTTTAAAATTTTTTTTAAACCATCTTCATTTTTAACTTTTTTAATGTCGTTTAAAATTTCTCTCCAAATCTGGTTTTTAAATTTTTCATCCCAATATTTTTTACTAGTCCTACCCATTGGTATAGTATACTATACCAAGAAAAAAAGAAAAGGTGATTAAATTAATTTTTCTATTCTAACGCCTATAAGCCGGATTAATTTCTTTTTTGGATTCTCGCGCTTATCGAAAAAAGGCGACAGAAGCTTAAGAGCCTCAAATTGGACGGTTTTTAAATCCGAGACAGGCTTAGCTAAGGTGCGTGAGCGGTTTTTTGTTTCAAACCCCGCAAAACGGACTGTGATAGTTATTGTCTTAAAATTTTTGAATCCGCTTTTTTCAAATCGCTCGAAAACACTTTCCGATAATTTAACCATGCGGCCGGTAATAAATTTTAAGTCAAACGTGTCTTTTGAAAATGTTTCCTGCTCTCCGATGGATTTTATTTCATATTTTTCCACAATCGGCGAATCGTCAACGCCTCGAATTTTATAATATAAATCATCTCCCAATTTGCCGAGTATTTTTTTAAGATCGACTTTTGAAAATTTCTTCAAATCTTTAACCAGCTTGATTTGGTGTCGGAGTAAAATTTCTTCGGTTTTAGGGCCAATACCGGGAATTTTACGGATGGGAAAATTTTCCAAAAACGCTTCTTCTTTTCCTTTTTCCACAACCGTTAAACCGTCAGGCTTTTTAAAATCAGAAGCAATTTTGGCAATCAACTTATTTGAGCCTATTCCTATTGAACAAGTTAATTTTTCTTCTCTTTTAATCTTATTCTTTATTTTTTTACAAATACTTCCCGCTTTTTTATAATTTCCGCAGAAACTCATCCCTTCGACAAGCTCAGGATGAGTCCTGAATAACACTGAAGGACTCAAATCAAAATACATCTCATCTATACTCGCAGGCTCAACAAGGGGCGAAAACTTGCTGACAATCTTTGATACTTCAAAAGATGCTTTTTCGTATTTTTTAAAATTCGGGAATAAAAAAATAGCGGGCGGGAAACCTTTTTTTCTGGCTTCTTCTGACATTTGCCACGCGCGAGAAATTGGCGTTGCTGAACGAATACCGTACTTACGGGCCTTATAATTGGCCGTAGACACAACTCCCCGGCCTTTACCTTCCATAGGATCGGATCCAACTACGATAGGCTGGCCCTTGTATTTTGGCCGGTCTCGTTCTTCAACCGCAGCAAAAAAAGCATCCATGTCCAAATGGGCAATAATACGAGGCATAAGCAATAAAATAAACAACTCATTCCCAGCCGCAGTTTAAAAAAACTTCGGCTGGATTATGAATCCCACACCTTTTATGGATCTAAATTCTTTTCGAAACACCAAACCAAACATAAAACATGCTCGCACAAATAAATGTTGGATGTTTAAATTAATAGAATTTAAAAGATTCGTCCCATGCGCGAATATTATGCATGGGACGAAAATCCATAAAAGGTGCGGGATGAATCGCCTATTTTTTTGTTAATGACGGCGAAACAACGGCCAAATAAATAGCCGAAAGGCCGACGAGCGCATAAATAACTCTGGAGATAGCGGACATTGTGCCGAAAATTGCGGCGACAATGTCAAAACTGAAAAATCCGACAAGTCCCCAGTTAAGCGCTCCTATCAAAACCAAAACCAAGGCGACCCAGTCAAACGCGCTGAGAGCTCTCATATGTTTTGGAATTATTTCTTACTTAATACTTCGACCTTTATTATGCGTCGATATTAAATTTTCCCCGTAGTAGAACTTCGGCTTTCCGCCCTAGGCGGATTAAATTTACTTTTTATAAACAATTTTTTATATTTCATTCTCGCTATATTTAATTAACTAATTAATTTAGATAAAACAATTTAATTAGCCGAAGTTTCACTGCGGGGTTTTCAAAATTTCTTTCACTTTATTGGCAACATCCTGAAGTTTCCAATTTGGCTTATTAAAATAAAAAGATAGATTATATTCTTCGATATTTTTTTTAAAAGAATTCTCCTCTTTTAAATTAGTGATCAATATTATTGGTACGGCCTTGCCCCATCCGTTCTGCCTGATTTTTTTAATCATTGTAAGCCCGTCCATTTTAGGCATAACAATGTCCGATACTATTAGATCGGGGCGGTGTTGAGAGGCTAATTTTAAGCCTTCTTCGCCGTTTTTAGCTTCCAAAACACCGAGGCCCTCATGATATAATTTGCTGCTTATCATTTTCAATACATGAGGTTCGTCTTCAACAATAAGAACTGTTTTTTGAGGACTTTTATTCATACCCCGTAGTAGAACTTCGGCTTTCCCGCCGACGGCGGGATTAAATTTATTTTAATAACGACTTATTTTTTTATAAAACCCCGGTGACTATACTATTAGCAGACAACTTTCGGCAAAATAATTTAATCGGCCGAAGTTTCACTAATGGGGCATAGAATACCATTATATAACTATTTTAGTTTTTCTTCAAATTGTCGGGCTGCCGGGAACACCGCACCAATAATTTCTTTATTTTTCCTGTCGGGATGCGGGGAATCGAACCCCGGCCACAAGACCCCCAGCCTTGCATACTACCATTATACGACATCCCGTTTTTATATAGCTTATAGTATAATAAGTAAATGAATAATAAAAGGCGGTATTCTTATAAGTTCAAGCTTAGAGCCAAAAATTTAAGAAAACAAGGATTCACTCATCGGGAAATAGTCAAAAAATTAAATATTAGCTTAGGCAGCGCGCACCTGTGGACTAAAGGAATTTTATTAACACCAAAACAAAAATTAGCCATCAAGGAAAGAGCTATTAAATCAGCTTTCTCTCCGGAACGACGGACAAAACTAATCAGACTTGCAAAGAAACGCTCAAAAATATACGGCTTCAAAGAAAAATACACCCACGAAGATCTGCTAAATAAAATTATTAATTTTTACAAAGAAAACCGCCGCATTCCTCTTAAAAAAGAATTTAACATGTACAGAGAATATAAAGCCCGTTTCGGCAGCTGGAATAATGCGATCAAAACTGCCGGTTTTAAAACAAATCCTTTATTATTCGCGTACAAGTTTAAAGCCACTGACGGACATAGTTGTGATTCTTTTACTGAAAAAATTATAGATGATTGGCTTTATAAAAACGGCATCGAGCATAAAAGAAATTTTTCATACGGGAAAACTAAAATGACGGCGGATTTTCTTATTTCTACTAATATCGCTATGGAATTCTTCGGGCTTGCTGGCGTCCAAAAAACTTATGATAAAATCATTAAAACAAAGAGGGGGCTTTGTAAAAAGCTTGGATTAGAACTTATAGAAATTTATCCAAAGGACATTTTTCCTAAAAATAATCTTTCTCAATTACTCGCATCTGTAAAATCCACCTTCTCAACCAGCAACTAAAAACCCCAGCGGACCTTTCGGCTGGCTGGGGCGTTTATGGTACTATATTATCACACCCATAAATAATAAAGACACTATCTTTGTGGATAACTTAGTTTTTCTGTTTTTTTATGCAATTAGCGCAGGCCAAAACCCGCTTGCCGTCTGAAAGCTTAAATTTCTGCAAATTCGGATATTTTCTATTTTGCGCAGTCGGGTTATATTTCCCGCGAAGCTTAACTCTTGTGCCTCGAATAATAGAACCCTTGCCGCAAATTTCACAACTTCTCATATATAATTTAATTAATAAATAAAAACGTGGGCAATACAGGGATCGAACCCGTGACCTCTTCGACTTGCCCCGTTAGAAATCCCGCCGTGCACCCTGTAGGGATCGGACCTACGACCTTTCCGATGTGAACGGAACGCTCTACCACTGAGCTAAGGGTGCTTTTAATTTCTAACGGGGTGAAAACGAAGCGCTCTACCACTGCTCCGACGTTCACAGTCGGAGCTCCGACCGAAGCGTCAGAGAGCTAATTGCCCACCCGTTAAAATATTAACGGGAGATAGTACTTATTGCAATTCTACGATTGCCCCCACCTCTTCAAGTTTCTTTTTAATTTCTTCCGCTTCTTCTTTTTTTACTCCTTCTTTAACCGCTTTTGGAGCTCCTTCAACCAAGTCTTTCGCTTCTTTTAATCCCAATCCGGTTATTTCTTTAACGCTTTTAATGACGTTAATTTTTTGCTCTCCGCTGGACTTAAGAATAACATTAAAAGAAGTTTTTTCCTCGGCTGCGCCCGCGCCTACTCCGGCCGCTCCGGAAGAAACCGGCATTGCCGCGGAAACCCCGAATTTTTCCTCAATGGCTTTTACCAATTCCGCCAGCTCAACAACCGTTAATTTTTCTATTTTTTCGATTATATCGTTAAATTTTTCTGACATATTTTTTATAATATTATTTTTCGACCATTTTCGATTTTTGATCCAAAACATACATAAACATTTTAAGCGGAGCAACAAGCACGCCGGCCAATTGCCCCAAAATTATTTCCCTTGGTGGCAGCTGCCCTATTTTTTTTACAAAATCGCCTTCCAAAAACTCGCCTTTTTCCAAATCGTACGCTCCTAAAATCTTGAATCCTTTTTTCTCCACTTCTTTTGAAAATTTATAAACCGGCCCGGCTATTTCCGAAATGTCTTTGGGGGAAAATATAGTCCCGAGCTGGCTCTCGAATCTTTCAGGATCAAAACCAATTTGGGAATTTTCAAAAGCGACCCGCATAAGCTTTTTCTTAATAACTTTATATTTTGCCCCAAATTCATTAATCAGTCTTCTTAAAGATTTTGAATTTTCTACGCTAATGCCAGTAAAATCAGTGAAGAGTAAAATTTTGCTGTCTTTTAACAGATTTTTGACATCTCCGATTATATTTGTTTTTTGATTTTTAGTAAGCATTTTAAAATAAAAAGCGGCTTTGGGCCGCAGAAAATCGCCATCCTCAATAGGTCTTACGTTTTTTACAAACGCCTATTTTCTGCGGAAGCCTTAATATAGTAATCCAATCAAGAACATTTTGTCAAGACCATTAAATTAAAACTTTTTGCTTTACTATATAAAAACAGCCGCATAAGGCGGCTGTTTTTATATACATTTTTTACAATGACGATTTCATTACCGAACGTTTTCCGAAATACCAGGCTGTTATCCCCACGAGAATCAAAAGTAGTAACAACCAGAACCAACCGCTGGTGAAAATTCCCCTAAGCGCGTCCAGAAGCGATGCGCCAAAACCATTTTCCTCGCCTTGTATCACTCTGGCTGTCGCGTAAGATTCGATTGACTTAAAATTATTATTTTTATCGTAATATTCCAATGTTCCGCCAAAAATCAAAATGCTGTTTTGTTTCGCATCACTGTTTACATTCACCTTAACCGTAACCAAGCCTTGCGTCTTAGCTCCGATTTTCCCGAGATTAAAAGTCAATATGCCGTTTTCTTTGCTTGAAACTCTCGGACTGGTGTTTAAATATTTTACTTCCGCCGGAAGCGCGATTTTCAAAACAAGATCGTTGATCGCCGAGGAGTTGTCGTTTCTAAATGTTGCCGAAATAACCATATCGTCTCCGGCATTTACCTCTTCGTTGTCGAGCGAAAGATCCAAAGACGCGCCGGTTTTTACGGCGACCGTTTTCGTAATTATTCTTTGTTCCGGCGCCGGAGTGTAATCATAACTTTGCGTTTTGATTGCAACCGCATTGCCGTAACTTGTCCCAAACGAGTTTTGCGCCGCAGCCCGATAATAATAAGTGGTTCCGGCGCCAAGCCCACTCAAAATGGAATTGAAATTTAGCGAGTCGTAACCGCTTCCGACAGCCCGGCTTTCGGATTTACTTCCAAAATTAGAATCCCTCCCCCATTCAAACCACGCAGTCGCAAGAGAACCATTAGGGTTAACCGATCCGTTTATTAATGCCGAGTTTTGATAAACATACGTTGCTTGCAAAGTATTTACGATAGGCGCAGTGTTTTGCTGTTGATAATATCCTCCGCCTATAGTATTGAAACTCAACAATGATCCGTAATTGGTTCCGTATGCGTTTTGCGCGGCGATTCTAAAGTAATAAGTCGTATTGGGAGAAAGATTATTCAAATACGCGGAGGCGTTGCTTAAATAATTATTTATTCCCAGCTGTTGATAACCGGCGGTGTAGCCCAAATACTGAGTCGGGCCATATTCAAACCAGACATTCGTGCTGTAACTCTGCGGATTGACTGATCCGTTTAGTGTTGCATAAGTTGAACCGATATTTGAAGCTGAATTAGTGTAAAGAGTCGGCGTGGAATTAATTTGCGGCTGGTAATAATTATAATTTTGCTGCTGGTACGGCTGATACTGATTCTGCGTATTAAATGAAACTACGCTTCCGTAAGTTGTGCCGTAAGAATTTTGAGCGACCAATTGGAAATAATACGTAGTGTTGGGCTGAAGATTAGATAAATAAGAAGTGATATTGGTATTGTAGTTGCCGCTACCAGCCGATTGATAACCAACCTGGCCGTAATTTAGGGCGTAATTGGTGCCGTACAAAAACCAAACATTGGTATTGAAATTATTCGGATTAACCGAGCCGCTTAAAGTGGCGGAGTTCGGCGTAATCGAATACGCCATACTCGTATTAACAATCGGCGCGCTGCCGTTTTGCTGTTGCTGCTGATAAGTCGTTACAAAACTCATTATCGCGCCGTAAGTGGTGCCGAATGAATTTTGAGCGACAGCTCTAAAATAATAAGTGGTATTTTGAGAAAGATTGGAAAGATAAGCGGTTATATTTTGGCTTGAGTTGGCGCTGCCGATTGATTGATTGCTAACGGTTGTGCCCAAACTTTGAGTAGTTCCATATTCAAACCAAGCGGTTGTATTGGAATTATTCGGATTAACCGAGCCGTTTAAAGTGGCGCTGTTTTGTCCGATTGAAGACGCAGAGTTCGTATTAACAATCGGCGCGTTGCCGTTTTGTTGATTTGAGCCGCCGACATTTACGGCTAAGGTTACGTATCCGTCATGCTCATATCCCGGAGCAATGTCGCCAATACTCAATCCCGCGCTGGAAACTATTTCACTTCCGTTTTGGCCGGAAATAAGCGGCCGCGTTGTGCCGGTTTCTGTTCCCCTGTCCGGATACCATTTAACAGAGCCGGACTTGAAACTTAAATTTTGAGCCGAAGACAAATTAATCGTTACCGAACCCATCGCGCTGACCGAATTATTCGCGAAAACTTCCGCGGAAAGCGAACGCGAAGTAAACGTGTCGCTCGTAAGATTAACTCTTACGCGAGTATTTGCCGCGGTTTCGTTAGATGAATTGTGATAATAAATTCTGAAAGTGATGATATCTGATGCATCAGCCGAAACAGTCGATTGCCAACAAGAAGAACAAGTTCCCAAGCGGGTGAAATTATATGTTTGAAAAGTGGCCGGGTCAGCGGAGCCGGTGTTAAAAGACGCGGCGTTTACTGACAAAAACGGAAAAGTAACGCCTATAATTAAAGCGCCTAAAAATATTTTTGAAGTTTTATTGGTTAAATATATCATTTTTGAATTATACTATACATTATATTTGATGTCAACCCCGTAGTAGATTTTGGCTATTTCCCGCCGTTGGCGGAATAAAATCATATTTTATAAAGCCAAAATTCATTGCAGGGTCAACCCCCCTCAATTTCTAAAACTTCAAATTCTTAAAATCTTAGAAATGGAGCCCCGTAACGCATACATAATGCACGTTACGGGGCGAAAGAACAAAAAACAATAATTATTGATTCCCTGGAGGCGGAGGTGATGGTCCTGAAGAAGGACTTGAATTTCCACCACCATGACCACCTGACAAAGCGACAATTCCGCCAATCACCGCAATAGCGCCGACAACCCACGGCCAATTCTTGGACCACCAGGACTCTTTCGAAGCCGCTGGCTCCACAACAACCAGTTTCTCGGCAACTACTGGCGGCGGTGGCGCAACCTCTTGCGAAGCTTGCGCTACCGCGCCTTGAACCTGATGACTTGTCGGCTTCGGTTGAACTCGGAAGAAAATTGCGGTGCTTTCCGAATTTAAAACATCGTTGCCGCATTTCTTAATCCATACCGCTTTTCGCAAAGTAGGATCGTTCGTGGGCGAGGTCGCGAATACGGTTCCTGGCGGAACTAATCCGCGATAGACCTTTCCCGATTTGCTGTTGGTCTCCACCCAAAGATCTCTGGTGGAAACTGCCCACTCTTCACCCGGAGCCAACTGACGATACTCGTTCTTGGGATCGCCTCCGATATGAAGATATCGTGAGCCCTCCTTGGAACGCGCATCATCCATCTGTTTTTTCGCGGGCGCCTCCGGCCGCTTGGCAAGCTGAATTTTATCTGCCCCCCAAGAAGCTTTGAGGCCCAACCCGCTAGGCTGAACTTCCAAGGCCCACACGGCGGTTGAAAGCTGCTGAAAAACGAAGAAAAACAGGACGAATTTCACCAATCGCTTCATTGGCACCACCTCCTATAGAAATATTTACTATCTAAATCTCAATAATGCTTTATATATAATAAAGCTTTTTATTTATAAAGTCAACCCCGTAGTAGATTTTGGCTGTTGCCCGCCAAAGGCGGGCATTAAATTTTATTTAATAAAGCCAAAATTCACTACGAGGTCAATGGATATGAAAAAGGACGCCCCACCCTTCTAAAAGACGGATGAAGCAATGATTTTTATTCAAAAGAAACCAAGAGTCAGTTCCTTACCTTAAAAATTTTATTTTTTGAAGCCGGGCACTATATATTTTTCTATAAATTTCC
>JAJYNK010000009.1 GCA_021786355.1 bacterium | reverse complement strand
TTCAACATAAGAAGAACTCCCATCTCATCGATCTTTCTTTCAACCTGCACTGCTTCAGGCTTGCCCACGATTGCTTTTACAACGAATTCCAGAAAGTCTTTATCTCTAAATTCCATAGTCAGTTTAAATAGCTCTTTGCCTTATCCTTCTCGACCTTTCCCTATAGTGAAACTTTGACGGATTAAAATCTATGATTTTAATCCGCCGTTGGCGGATCGGTCAAAGTTCTACTACAGGGTTTTTATTCCTGATTTTCTTTTATTTCGCTAGGGGCTTCCTCAATTACTGTTTTTGAGACAACTTCTTCTTTAACCGATTCATTTAAAACTTTTGTTGAGGTTTCTTTTTCTGGGGCTTTCTCTGAAATTTTTTCCGGGGCTTTTTTTGATTTTTTATGAACCGCGATTTTATGGCCCTTTAGAATTCCGGCTTTGACTAAAAGATTGTGCGCCGTATCGGTAGGCCTAACCCCCTCCTTGAGCCATTTATTTGTCTTTTCTTCATTTAGCGAAAATTTGTTTGAATGTGGGTTCCAAAAACCAAGGTCGTCAACATAACGGCCTTGTAATTTGGATTTTTTCTCGGCAACCACCACTCTGAACATTCTTTGGTGTTTTTTACCCGCTAATTTAAGTTTTATAGCTAACATACCCAGTACTACAACTTCGATATTATTTATTTCGAAGCCATATAATTAAATTTCTAATAAGCTCCAATACTATACACCGCTCAAAAATCCTGTAAATACACCCCCCACAGAACTTAGTCGAAGTTGTAGTACTGGGCATAATAAGTGCTGATAAGGATAAATAATCAAAGGAAAAAAATCAAGCCCCACCCGCTATATACATTTTCCACGATCGTGGAAAATGTATATAGATTTAAGATTCTAATTTCAAGGATAATAATTTCGAAGTCCCGTCTTCATTCATTGTTACTCCATACAAAACGTCGCTTGCCTCCATTACCGCCCGGTTATGAGTTACTATTATAAATTGCACTTTGTTGGCGAATTCTTTTACCAAACTTGCGAATCTTTTCGAATTATTCTCGTCTAAAGGAGCGTCTATTTCGTCCAAAACCAGAAATGGCGGGGGACTCACCGATATTAAAGCAAACAACGCTGCAATGGAAACCAAACTTTTTTCTCCGCCCGACAAAACGTCCAGACTTTTTATTTTTTTCTTCGGCACGTTTAGTTCTATTTCGATCCCTATTGTTTTTTTGTCTTCTTCATCTATTTCTTCATTTTGTTCTACGGTCCCTTCTTCATTAATGATTTCCGGTTTTTTCTCTATTTTTTCCAATTTCAATTTTGCCGAACCCCCGCCAAACATCAAGCGGAAAAATTTATTAAATTCTTCATTTATGGATTTCAGCGACACGTCAAACCTCAAACTTATCTCACCGGTTAATTCTTTTATTAAATTATTCAAGTCAACGGTCGCTTTTGAAAGATCTTCCGATTGCGTGATCAAAAAATTATAATGATCTTCGACTTCTCTGGCTTCTTTTACAAGCGCTTCGTCCACTTCCCCGATACTTGCCAATTCTCCGCGCAAACGAAACATTTGCCGCTCAATATCAACGTCTTCCCTGACTGTTTCCTGTTCTTGGGGTTTCTCCAATTCTTCAAATTCTTTTAAGTGCCGGCCGATTCTTTGCCAATCGTCTTTTAAATCCGCTAATCTCAAATCGGTTTTTTCTTTTTCAAAAATATAGCGGTTTTTTCTTCCTTCCAATTCCCTCATTTCCTCTTTTTTTCCTTCAACCAATCCATACGCGTTTTTAAATTTCAGATTAAAATCTTCTCTTCCCTTTTCTAAATTTTCTTCTTCTCCGCGTATGGATTTTAACTCTGTTTCTATTTCGTCAACCTGATTCAATAGCGTGTCTTTTTGTATTTTTATATTTTCAGGAACCGCGTTTGGTCTTTTTTCCGATTTTTCAAAAAAATCGTTGATCAGGAAAATTATTTTTTTAATTTCTGAAAAAACAGCCTCCAGCTCCTTTGCGGCCAAACTTTCATCCAGCTTCGTTTTAATTTCGGAAATTAACGAGGTTAATTCTTCTTTTTTCATTACATCGCTATTGTCTTCCTTGGAAACGCTCAAAAATTCTATCTGCGCCTCCAACCGACCGATATCTTTTTGCAATTGAAATCTTTTTGCTAAAAGCTCCTGTTCTTTTCTTTTAAGTTCCTGAAGCGGTTCGTTATTGAAGGAATAATCTTCAACTTTTTTTAAATTATCCGTTAGCGCCGCAAGTTCCTCTTTTTTTTGCTTGGTTTGACTATCTAATGCCACAATTTCCTGGTTGGTTTTAATTTTGTTTTCCTGCAAATCCTTGGATTTGGCGAAGAAAAAAATATTTTCCAGTTTTTCCAGCTCTTTTTCTTTTTCTTCCCGTTTTTCCCACTTGGAAACCTGTCTTTTTAAAGTTCTTAACCTCGGAAAAACTTCGTCAACCATTGCTTTAACTTTATCCAAATTCTGCGAGGTATTTTTCAGTTTTCTGGAAGCTTCTGATTTTTTAAGCTGGTATTCTTTAAGTCCTAAAATTTCTTCTATCATAGCTCGGCGTTCTTCTGACGTAACCCGCACAAACAGATCGCTCGAACCCTGATTTATAATTGTCAATCCTCTTGTGCCTAACCGAACCCTCGCAAAAAAATCAATAATATCTTTTACTCTAACTTCCGATTTATTAAGCGTGTATTTAGAATTGCTGTCTCGGTCTATTTGGCGAACTATTGCAACTTCGTCGAATTCTACCGGAAAAAAACCCGAATTATTGTCAAAATAAACGCCTACGCTGGCCATCCCCATTCTCGGTTTTTGATTAGTGCCGGCGAAAATAAGATCTTCCGTTTTGCCACCTCTTAAATTTTTAGCTTCCCTTTCTCCCAAAAGCCATCGTATAGCGTCAATAACATTTGACTTGCCGGAACCATTCGGCCCGACAATAGCCGTAATGCCTTTTGGAAATTCTAATACTGTTTTTTGGGCAAAAGACTTGAATCCGTTTAGTTCTAAAGATTTTAAATGCATATCTAAATAATTATTAGTGGCTAGTGGCTAATTTCTTCGAGCGCGTTCTTGGCCGCTTCCACCTCCGCTTCTTGCTTGGAAAAACCTTTGCCTACGGCGATTAATTTCTTGCCGAAATAAACTCCAGATTCAAAAACTTTCGCGTGGTCAGGCCCTTCCTCGGATAAAACCTCGTACGTTGGGGTAAGCTTCATTTTTTCCTGAGTTATTTCCTGCAAATAACTTTTTGGATCTTTATAAAGCTTTTCTTTCATCACTTTGGAAAGCTGAGACAAGACAGTTTCGCTGACAAATTTTTTAGCCGTTTCGTATCCGGAATCCAAATACAAAGCCCCTAAAAGCGCCTCTAAAGCATTCGCTAAAATAACCTCCCTTGCTCGTCCGGTATCTTTGGTTTCGCCTTTGGAAAGCAAAATAACCTCCTCCAAACCAATTATCTTAGCAATCTCGGCAAGCATTTGATAATTAACCAAAGCCGCCCGAATACTTGTAAGTTCTCCTTCGGGCATTTCGAGATATTTCAAAAATAAAATTTCGGTCACTGTTAATTCCAAAACCGCGTCTCCTAAAAATTCCAACCGCTCATTATGAGAAACGCCCCAGTCGGGATTTTCGTTTATGTAAGAACGGTGAGTCAAAGCCTCTTTTAAAAGGTTTTGATCTTTAAAGTTATAATTTATTTTTTTTTCAAACGAAGAAAGATCCACGTTAAATTGTAAGACTTAGAATTCAAAGCTTAAATTTTTATTTATAAACTCTAAATTCTAAACCCTAATTGTTTTCTTTTTTTTCTTTGTCGCCGCCTAATTCCTGCATTTGGCTGTATACTGTTCCCAAAACTCCGTTAACGAATTTTCCGGAATTCGGCCCGCCGAAATTTTTCGCCAGCTCGATCGCTTCGTTTATCGCCACCTTCTCCGGCACTTCACTGTGATCTGCATACAAAAGTTCGTAAAGGCCGATTCTTAAAATATTTCTATCGATTATAAAAACCTGGTTTATGGGCCATTGCGGCGCCACCTTGCCGATTATCTCGTCGATTTTAGCGATGTTGGAAATTACTCCCTTTACTATCCGCCAGGCGAATTCCGGCTCATCCACTCCGGATCCGAACTCATTTAAATTATGCTCGACGATCTTTATTAAATCGGCCTTTCTTCCGGAAAAGTCCCATTCGTAAAGCGATTGAAGAACTATTGAGCGTATCAAATGACGAGTAGCCATGCTTCAAATATATTTTTTTAAATGTTCTTAAACCAATTAACTAATCAACCAGTTCCCCAATTAACCTGCTAGCTTTTTCTTACCTTCACTTTCTGCTCCTTCATAAGCTTCCCTTTGTAAAAGCCGCAATTGGAACAAATCCTATGGGGCAACGTCGGATGTTTGCAATTTGAACAAACAAAAATAGAGGAGGGCTTTAACGCGAGATGCGATCTCCGTCTCCCTACTTTTGACTTTGTATGATGCTTCATTGGCACGCCACCCATAGTTTTAAAAGAATATATAAATAGCCCTCAAAAGTCAACAAAAATCTGCTTTATATTTTACTTTCGACTTCGTTTTCGATTTTTTTAATAACTGCGTCTAAGCTCATTTCTCCTTCCTGGCCGCGTTTATAGTGTCGTACGTTAACGGTCTTATTTTGAATTTCCTTGTCACCGACTACCAATATATAAGGTATTTTTTGAAGTTCAGCTTCACGAATTTTTTTTGAAACCGTCGAGTCTTCATCGCTTAACTCTGCCCTGATTTTATTTTTTATAAGTTCGGTTAAAATATCTTCGGCGTATTTTCTGTGGCCCTCGCCGATATTTATAATCCTTACCTGCGCCGGGGCCAGCCATAAAGGCAAATCTCCTCCGGTTTTTTCCAAAAGGAAAGCGAAAAATCTTTCAAAAGATCCCAGTATCGCCCGGTGAATTATCACAACCGGTTTTTCTTTGCCGTCTTTATCTATATAGTTTAAATTGAATCTTCCGGCGGAATAATAATCCACCTGAATTGTTGCAATTGTGTCTTCTTTGCCGTAAATATTTTTTATTTGAACGTCGATTTTCGGTCCGTAAAAAGTCGCTTCGCCGACGCCCTCAACAAATTTTATTTTTTGTTTGTTCAAAACTTTTTTTAAAACCTCCGCTCCTTGTTCCCACATTTTCCGATTTTTTATGTCGCCGTATTTTTCTTTATTTTTGAAATCCGGAAGCGATAATCTAAACCAATAATCGCTGATTTTAAAATCATCAAAAACTTTCTTGTGGATTTCCAATATTTTTATAATCTCCGCTTCCAGTTTTTCGGAAGTTATGTAAATATGCGCGTCGTTTTGCGTAAATCCCCGCACTCTTATAAGTCCGCTTAACACCCCCGATCTTTCGTGCCTGTAAACCGTGCCGAACTCCGCTATTCTTAAAGGCAAATCCTTATAGCTTCTTAATTTGTGCTTATATATGGAGTGGTGATGCGGACAATTCATCGGCCTTAAATAATATTTCTCGTTTTCAATCTCTATGGGCGAGTACATATCTTCTTTATAATGCGCCAAATGTCCCGAAGTTTTATAAAGAACTTCTTTGGCTAATTCCGGAGTTAAAACATGGAGATACCCGTTTTCCTGTTCCGCCTTATAAATATAATCTTCAATTAATCGGCGTATTAGATAGCCTTTCGGTAGCCACAACGGCAAACCCTTTCCGATATTCTCATCGACCGTAAACAAATCCATTTTCTCGCCCAAAACTCTGTGATCGCGCTTTTCCGCTTCTTCTAAAAGTTTTAAATAATCCTTAAGTTCGTCTGGAGTGTTAAAAGCCACGCCGTAAACTCGGGTTAACATCGGATTTTTTTCGCTGCCCCGCCAATACGCGCCCGCAAGCTTTGTCAGTCTAAAAGCGCCTTTGTTTATTTCCTTTGTTGATTTGACGTGCGGCCCGGCGCATAAATCAACAAAAGTTTCTTTTGGGTCTTTTCCGAAAGTGCCGTAAATATTAATCGCCTTTTTCTGATCTTTTAACTCCTTGATAAGCTCAAGTTTATATTTTTGGTTTTTAAAAAGTTTCTTCGCTTGTTCAAATGTTATAACTTCTTTTTTAAACTTCAAATCGTGCGAGACTAATTCTTTTATGCGTTCTTCGATTTTCGGCAAATCCTCCGCTGTTATCTGCGTAAATCCGCGTTTAGATCCGCGTTGATCCGCTTTCGTCTGCGAAAAGTCAAAGTCATAATAAAATCCGTTTTCTATTGTCGGTCCGATTCCTAATTGAACAGATCCTTTTCCGCGTTGTTCCGCGTTTAGTCCGCGTTTATCCGCGCATAAGTCCAAAACCGCCATTGCTAAAATATGGGCCAAAGAGTGCCTTTTTTTATCAAGATCTTTATCTTCATTTTGAGCCATTAAAGACCACTTTATACCAGAAAAGCGATAATTTCAATAAATTAGCTTTGTATTCCCCGCTAAAATTACTAATTAATGTTACGCGAGAATCGCCGCGTCTTCGCAGATAAATTTCGGCTGGTCGTCTTTCCAGGAAACCCGGCCCTCGCCGATTATAATATTGTTTTCTTTCCAAATATCGGTTGTTTTTGTAAGCGCGCTGTTGAAAACCAAAATTTCTATTTCCGAATCAAAATCCTCGACTTTGGCAAAAACCATAGGTTGCCCGGCTTTTGTTAAAATTTTTTGTATTTTCGTTATTACCCCCGCGATTCTATGCCTTTTATGGAAATTATTTTTACCTCGGCTACTGGCAATAAGTTCTCTTATAAATCTTACGTTTTTTTCTTCAAGTTTCGCCGCGTATTCATTCATTGGATGTCCTGACACAAATAAACCTAAAAGTTCTTTCTCCCAAAGCAATCTGTCTTTGCTGGAAATCGGCATATCGGCTTTAAGGTCCAAGCCTCCTCCGAAATACGCGTCGCCAAAAAGATTGTTCTGTGTCGTATCCGCGCTTTTTTTATTTTGCTGGCTGAATCTTAAAATTTCATCCAAGTTGGCCAAAAGCTTTCCCCGGCTTATTTTAAACGAATCGAACACTCCGGCTTTTATCGAACTCTCCAAAGATTTTCGGTTTAAATCTTTATGCGTAACTCTTTTTAAAAAATCGATTAGGTCTAAAAACGGCCCTCCTCTTTGTCTTTCTTCGATAATCGCCTCAACGACGTTTGATCCCACATTTTTAATCGCCAATAATCCAAAACGGATGTTTTTTCCCTCGGGCGTAAAATTCATAAAACTAGAATTGATATCCGGCGGTAAAACCGCTATGCCCATTTTTTTCACCTCGGTTATTAGAAAGGCGGCCCTTTCCACGTCGCCGCTGTCGGCGTTGAAAAGCGCCGTTGCAAATTCCAAAGGATATCGCGCTTTCAAATAAGCCGTTTGATACGCAATCAGCGCGTAACAAACCGCGTGGCTTCTGTTAAATCCGTATCTGGCAAAAGGCGGGAATAATTCCCAAATTTTTAACGCGGTTTTTTCTTCAATCCCTCTAGCCTTCATTCCCTCTATTAATTTTCCTCTCTGCTGATCTAGCAACTCTTTGATTTTCTTCCCGATCGCTTTTCTTAAAGTGTCCGCTTCCGAAAGCGTAAATCCGGCTAAGTCGCGCGCGATTCTCATCATTTGTTCTTGATAAATTCCTATTCCGTGGGTTCCTTTAAGAATCGGCTCGAGTTGAGGATGCAAATAGACAACCTCTTCTTTGCCGTATTTTCTGGCTATATAAGATGGAATAAGATCCATTGGTCCCGGCCGGTAAAGAGCGACCATCACGACAATATCTTCAAATTCCGTAGGCTTTAATTCTTTTAAATATCTTCTCATTCCGGAAGATTCCAATTGAAAAACTCCGGTCGTATCTCCTTTTTGCAAAATCAAAAAAGTTTCTTTGTCGTCAAAAGGAATCTCCGACAAATTAATTTTACCGCCTCCGCTTTCGGCAACCAATCGCATTGTGTTTTCGATAATGGTTAGGTTTTTAAGGCCCAGGAAGTCCATTTTAAGAAGCCCGAGGTCTTCGACATTGTGCATTTCAAATTGTGTGATAGTTATATTCTCTTGCTGGGGAGAGCGCTGAAGCGGCAAATGGCAAGTCAATTCTTCATTTGAAATCACCACCCCGCAAGCGTGGACCGAAGCGTGCCGAGCCACTCCTTCCAATTTTTTTGCCGCGTCTATTATGTTTTTGGCGTCCGGACTGGTTTCGTATAATTGTCTTAGCTCCGAAACAGCCTCCAGAGACTGTGTTAAATCCATATTGAAAGGAATCAGCTTGGCTATCTGGTCGCAAAAGCTGTAAGGCATGCCTAAAGCCCTTCCGGCGTCGCGAATGGAGGCTCTGGCAGCCATTGTCCCGAAAGTGATTATTTGCGCAACCCTGTCTTCTCCGTATTTATTTCTTACATAATCCAGAACTTCGTCTCTGCGGGTATCGGCAAAATCCAAATCGATATCCGGGAGCTGTATGCGGTCGGGATTTAAAAATCTTTCAAAAAGTAAATCGTATTTTAAAGGATCGACATCCGTAATTCCCAAAATATAAGAAATAATGCTTCCGGCAGCCGAACCCCTTCCTGGCCCGACCATAATCCCATGGGCTTTGGCCCAATTCACAAAATCGGAAACGATTAAAAAGTAGTCGGCAAACCCCATTTTTTCAATAACGTCGAGTTCATATTCGAAACGGTTTTTTATCTCTTCGTTTATTTCCGGAAATCTTCGCGAAATCTGTTCGCCGATTAATTTTCTTAAAAATTTATTGCTGCAAGTTTCTCCTTCGGGCAAAGAAAATTTTGGAAGATGGATTTTTCCTATGCTTAATTTGACGTCGCAGCGATCGGAAATTTTATTCGTGTTTTCCAGCGCTTCCGGCAAATCTTTAAAAAGTTCCGCCATAATTTCCGGAGGCCGCATTGAAAAATCATCGGCTCGCAAACTCAAGCGGTCATCGTCTTCGACTTTGTTTCCGGTCTGCACCGCCAAAAGAATATCGTGATATTTTCCGTCGTCGGGATTTAAGTAATGAATGTCTTGAGTGGCGACAAGAGGAATATTTAATTTTCTTCCCAGCTCGATTATTCCATTTTTAACTTTTTCCATTCCTTCGATATTCGGGTGGTGCCAAACTTCCAGGAAAAAATTATTTTCTCCGAAAATAATTTGGTATTCGCGCGCAACTTTTTCCGCGTCGATAAATTTATTTTCCAAAATTAATTGGGGGATCTCTCCGCCCAAGCATCCCGACATCGCGATAAGGCCTTCGCTGTGCTCTTTTAAAAGTTCTTTGTCCGCGCGCGGTTTGTAATAAAATCCTTCAAGATGCGCTTTGGTGGAAATTTTTATTAAATTCTGCCATCCGGTTTGATTTTCGGCCAATAAAGTAAGGTGGCGGTATTTATTTTCTTTTCCATTTTTTTCAAAGCGGCTTGTCGGCGCGACATACGCCTCCATTCCTAAAATCGGTTTGATCCCGGCCTTAGTCGCTTTTTTATAAAACTCAACGGCTCCGTAAAGATTGCCGTGATCCGTCAAAGCCAGGGCCTCCATGCCTAATTCTTTGGCGCGGGAAACAAGTTCATCTATTTTAATAAGTCCATCAAGAAGAGAAAAATGAGAATGAGTATGTAGATGGACAAACTTCATACCCCGTAGTAGAGCTTCGGCTTTTTTGCCGAAGGCAAATTAAATTTTATTATCAACGACTCTTTCATTTTTTTAAAGTTTGGTTATTTTTGGTTAACTATTTATCAATAAAAATTTAATCGGCCGAAGCTTCACTAACGGGGCATATCGCTCTCATTATAGGTGTTAAAAAAATTAAAATCAAAATTGACTAAATCTCAAAAAATTTTTTAATTTTCCCTTTCCTTTTCTTTCTTAAATCAAAACACCTATAATTGACAAATTATTGTGTTTTTGATATTGTATGGTAATAATTTTGGTCTTTCCCAACTTTACATAGCCTGAAAATGATTTGAAAAACGCTGGAAAATCACAAAGAAGACAAAAGAGGGGGGTGCGAAATGAAAACCAGGACGAAAAAAGCGCTTATTTTAGGATTTCTGGTAGTTGTTTTGGGGTGCGCCGGCACGCGTCCGATAAACCAGGCCGAAATGTGGCCCAAGTTCAACACCGACCCCGCAAAAGGCGTGGTGATTTTGGAAGGCGCGGCATCGTGCACAATCAAATTCATCAACGCCACCACAAACGAACTCTTTATGGAATGGAGCGACCGCGGCGAAAGTCCGGCACTCACCTTCAACGGCAGAGCTCCGACAAGGGTATATATTACGGCTCTTCCCAAGGGCAGTTGGAAATTGGAAATAGAAACGTTTTACTACCAGAACTATATATTTCCGGCCAGTCGCAAACTCATTTCTCTTTACCGATACACTGCCGGAGTTTGGGTTGGAAATGATCCGCGCGCCTTTTCCGACCGCCAATACACGCGGAAAGATTGGGGTTGGGGCGTAAGTATTTACACCGGCGACATCCCGCAATACGACTATCAATCGCCTACTGTAGACATTCAAACAACCGGAATAGCAACTGATGCCGTGAACTTCGTAAGGAGCTTATTCCGATGAAACTTCCAAAAACCTGCGCTCTGTTTTTCTGTTTCATTTTACTCGTAGTAGTCGCGGAATGCGCGGCAACCGAAATCCCCCAGCTTGTCATAAAAAAATATCCGTCGCAAATAGAACCGACTCATCCGCCTCTTCAGACAATCAAAGCCGACGATCCTTTCTATTCCGTGGCCGGCGATCCTTCTCTTGTAACTTTTACAAGCGCAACAGATCGCAAACTTCACATTACGATTGATGACCGATATAAATTTTATCTACCTCCGGGTAAATCGAAGTGCTTTGCGTTTCCCATAAACTCAGGGCGCGAAGACATTGCGAAACACACCGTTCGAGTGCGTGTTGAGCGTTTGACGCAATATTACGGAAGTTGGGACACGATACGGACTTTCAATTTTTACATCCACCTCGACGGCCAACCACAAATATTTTACCTATCCGATCGATAACCCATACTAAAAGGAGACGTTATGCCGAACATCGAGATTCACGGTTGGAGTAGGAAATACGGAATGGCCGGTGAAACCACCCATCATAACTTGATCGAAGAATCCCGTCTTAAAAACGCGGCCATAAAAATTCTGAAACGTTTCCCTTTTGCCAAGGATGTGATTATCACAGTTCACGACAGTTATTGCCACAACCTTGAAGGGAAACGCGTGCCGTTTCTCCGCATCTGCGACACAGACACCAGTCGGGCGGACGATATTGCAGAGGCATTGATGCCTCTCAAAATCGACATCGAAATTATGCAACTCTACGCCTTCTACCCCGCCTCGGAATTTTCCAAAACCGCCTGAACATCTGATTTTCTCGCTCTTTGCACCAGCCCCGCGGCGTTTCGCCAACGGGCTGTTTTTTACACACAAATTATTCTCTAAAAAAGAAAGTTTAAGTTGTATAGTATACTATACAACTTAGGTTTTGACTTTTATCTCCTTAGTTTCTATTCTATTATTATCTTGTCTCTTCTTGCCAGCTAACCAATTAACTAATCAACCAACCATGTCTGGTCACTCCCACTGGTCGGGAATAAAACGTAAAAAAGAAACAACCGATAAAAAACGCGGCGCCTTGTTTTCCAAACTTTTAAACGTTGTTACTATTACCGCCAAAAAAGAACCCAATCCTCAATTCAACCCGACACTTCGTTCTGCGATCGACAAAGCAAAACAAAACAACGTTCCGCAAGACAATATTGAAAAAGCCATTAAACGCGCTTCGGAAAAATCCGACAATTTAGAAGAATTGATTATGGAGGCCTACGGACCGGAGGGCGTCGCGATTTTAATAGAAGCCATCACCGACAGCAAAAACCGGACCGTTGCGGAAACTAAAAAAATTTTATCCGACCACGAAGCCAAGTGGGCCGATCCGGGAAGCGTTGTATGGGCTTTTAAAAAAACCGCCGAAGGCTATTCAGCGAAATTCAAAAACGAAACAACTTCTGCCGGAAAAGAAAAATTAAACTTTTTAATCGAAGCGCTAGAAAATCACGATGATGTACAAAATATAGTAACGAACACGGACTTAAAATAATTTTAAATTGAGTCATTAAAAATTCAATGAAAATTTTAAATTAAAAATTGAAAATTATATGCTTATTTTAGGTGTCGATCCGGGCAGCACTCGCGCCGGTTACGGATTAATAGAAAAACAAGGCCGCGATTTAAAGCTTATAAAAAGCGGCTTGTTAAAAATATCATCTCAAGACAAAAATGTTCGACTCTTGGAACTTTCAAAATCGTTCGCCTCTCTTCTAAAAAAACAGAGGCCTGCTTTTGTTGCTATAGAAAAACTTTTCTTTATGAAAAATCTTAAAACCGCCCTGGAGGTCGCCCAATCGCGAGGAGTTTTAATATTAACGGCTACGGCTCAAAAAATACCGATTATCGAACTGGCCCCGTCGGAAGTTAAATTAAATATTACTGGCCTGGGCAACGCCAATAAAAAATTGGTGGCGGATATGATTTTTAAAATATTAAAAATAAAAAAAATAAATATTTTGGACGATGTCTCGGATGCAATTGCGATTGCCATTGTTGCCTCTAATCAAATACGTTGGTTATCCACGATTGATCCCGCACCTTTCGCGGATATAAATTCTTTTCGAAGCCGCCGAACTAAATCCAAACCGTTTTTCTTTAAGAAAGGTGGGTGACTTTTTATCTTTTTAGTTTCTGGAATTTTATAGCTTCGCAATCCGCGAAAGGTGCGGGATTGACAAAAAAAATATATAACTTATTCTTTTGCTAATTAAGCAAACCGCGCCATAATTTGATATTTATTCGGCGCAAAGAAAGGTCGTTTTTTGTAAAATTTACAATGTCTTCATTTTCAATCGACGAACTAGAAGCGGATATAGAACCGCAAGGCAAAGAAGATGACGTTCTTGATTCCGCCGGAGAAGAAGAACATGACCCGGAAAAAGCTAAAAAGTCGCCCCGGAAAACCGATGATGATCTTTTAGGCGATTCTGAAGATAATTACCAACCTCCGGTCGACGATTCTTATTTAAAAGAATACAGCGACGGCAATTTAGAATAATAAATTTAATCACCCGCCCCGACTTAGGTTGGGGCGGGATTTATTTAAAATGTTATAATTTAACAAAATTATGTCTCTTCCGGTAAAAAATAAAAAACTTTACCAAGTTTTAAAAATTTCTGGAGTTCTTTTTATTATTTTCTTGGCCATTGCGGTTTGGGGCTTATTTGAAACGGCAAAAATTGCCAAAAGCTTGCCCAACCCCGAAAAAGCCGTTGCGTGGCAAGTGGCCCAGTCCACAAAAATTTATGACCGCACCGGAAAAATTTTGCTTTACGAAATAAGCGGCCAAGGCAGACGCACAATCCTTTCATCGACCGAAATCCCCGACAACATGAGAAATGCGACCATAGCCGCGGAGGATCAAAATTTTTACAAGCACGCCGGCCTTGATTGGAAAGGAATCGCCCGTGCGGTTTTCGCAAATATCCTTAGCGGAAAATTTGTCCAAGGAGGCTCGACCATAACCCAGCAATTGGCGAAAAATGCTTTTCTGACAAACGAAAAAACTTTGCAGAGAAAAATCAAAGAGCTTATTTTAACTTACTGGATAGAAAAATATTATTCGAAAGATGCTATTTTGAATTTATATTTAAACCAGATTTCCTACGGATCGAATACCTACGGCATAGAATCCGCATCGCAGCTTTATTTGGCTAAATCAGCCAAAGATTTGACTCTCGCCGAGGCCGCCACAATGGCGGTTCTGCCAAAATCACCCCCTTATTATTCTCCTTGGGGCAACCACAGTGACGATCTTTTAGCGAGAAAAAATCATATTCTCGATCAAATGCAAAAAATGGGGTTTATTTCCGAAAAAGAAAAAGAATTAGCTCAAAAAACAACGCCTAAATTTACTCAACAAAACCTCGGCAGCATAAAAGCCCCCCACTTCGTAATGATGGTTAGGGATTATTTAATAGATAAGTACGGGGAAGAAGCTTTAAATACCAACGGTTTCGAAGTTATCACAACCCTTGATTGGGATCTACAACAGACAGCAGACAAGGTCGTAAGAGAAGGAGCCAGCCGAAACGCTGAACTCTACAAAGGGAAAAATGCCGCTTTAGTTGCCGAAGACCCGAAAACTGGTCAAATTCTGGCCTTAGTAGGCTCGGCAAATTATTTCGATAAATCTATAGACGGCAATTTTAATGTTGCAAGCCAAGGCGTCCGCCAACCAGGCTCTTCGATAAAACCATTAGTTTATGCAACGGCATTTAAAGAAGGTTACTCTCCGGACACTGTTGTTTTTGATTTGCCAACCGAATTCGCGTCCAACAACCCGTCGTGCCCGTTATCGAATATAAATTATCAAATAAGCAACCCGCCTTGTTATCACCCCCAAAATTACGACCATATTTTCCGCGGGCCGGTTAATTTAAGAAATGCCCTTGCCCAATCAATAAACGTGCCGGCGGTAAAAGTTTTATACTTAGCCGGATTGAACAATGTCATAAAAACAGCGGAAGATTTCGGCATCACGACTCTAAACGACGCCGATAGAATCGGACTCTCGCTTGTGCTCGGCGGCGGAGAAATAAAACTTACCGAACTTGTTGGCGCTTATTCAGTTTTTGCCCAAGAAGGAACGCGACATCAACAAACGATAATTTTAAACATCAAAGATTCCAAAGGAAGGATCATGGAAAGTTTTGTTGATAAGCCAATCCAAGCCATAGACTCTCAATACGCTCGACTTATAAACGATGTGCTTTCGGATAACGAAGCCCGCCGACCTCTTTATCAGAGCAGCTACAACCTGACAACTTTCGACGACAGAGAAGTCGCGCTCAAAACCGGAACCACCAACGACTACGTTGACGCCTGGACTTTTGGATACACGCCTTCTTTAGCTGTTGGCGTTTGGGCCGGAAACAACCACAGAGAACCAATGCAAAAAAGCGCTGGAAGCATACTAGCGGCTCTCCCAATTTGGAGTTCGTTTATGAAACAAGTTATAAGTAAATTTCCTAATGAACCATTTAACAATCCCGACCCTATAATCCAATCCAAACCAATACTGAACGGTCAGTACAATATCAATTCTCAATTCCACAATATTCTTTTTTACGTAAACAGAAACGACCCACTTGGCCCACCCCCCACTAATCCAAATGACGATCCTCAGTTTCTAAATTGGGAAACGCCAGTTCGCTCTTGGACACAATAGATTTTCTTACGCCTTAATCGGCATAACGATATAAAAATAATTGGAGTCGCTTGCTGGTTTTACAAGCGCAGGGCTTTTATCGCTTGTTAACCCCACAAACACATTTTCGGTTTCTAAATTTTTTATTCCATCGGTTATAAACCGCCAATTAAAAACTATTTCCAGCGGCTCTCCTTTTATTTTCGCCGGAATTAAATATTTATTTTCTCCCACAAACGAGTTGGATGAATAAATTTCGATATTCTTCCTCTCTTTTGGGATGTTTATTTTTATTTCGTTTAATCTGTCGCTAAAAACCCCAGTTAACTTCAGCGCGCTTATTAGTTGGTTTTTATTTACTATTATTTCAGTGTTTATAACCTTCGGTATGATTGGGTCGTAATTTGGAAATTCTTCGTTTATTAATCTTGAAATAACCTCATATTTGTTGTTTTTAAAAATTATTAAATTATTATCGAAATAAACCCTAATATTGCCGTTTTCTTCGTCTTGAATAATTCTTATTAATTCTTGGATTGTTTTTAGAGGGATAACCATTTTTATGTTTTTTTCAAGATTTGTTTTATAATAACTCTCGCTTATTGTTTGCTCCGCCAATCTAAAACCGTCGGTGGCGGCTAACTTTATGAAACTTGTTTGGAAATCTAATAAAATACTATTCAAAACCGGTCTCGCGTTGGAAGCTTGGGCGGCGCTCATAACCAACGCTAGAGTTTTTTTAAGAATAGAGTTTTGAATCTCAATATAATTTTCACTGTTTTCCACTTTTGGCAAAAGCGGAAAGTCTTCTTTTTTTATTCCTTGAAGTTTAGCTTCGTAATTTTCCGTTTTAATTATTAAATTATCTTTTTCGGTTTCTAACTCAATTCTTTCGCTTTGAAGATTGTTAATAATAGCCGAAAAAATATTCAACGGAATAGTTAATCCTCCGTTTTCAATTATTTTTCCGGAAACATACCCGGTAATCGCCAGTTCTAAATTAGTTGTGGAAATTTTAATTTGATTATCAACTGTTTCCAATAAAAAATTTTTTAAGATTGGGAGTGATGGCGTTTCTGAATTTATTTTTCCAACAATACCCAACCCATCTCTTAAATTAGTTTTCAATACTATTAATTTCATAATAATAAATATAAATTGTAGTTATAGTAGAGGAATGAAATTTTGTGGATAAGCGCAAAAATTCATTTAATTAAATAAAAAAATCAAAAAAAATAATGTTTAAATTCTGTTGATAAATTAATTCTTCTCGATGATTTCTCTAACTAAAATAATTTTTTGGTTTAATTTCTGGTCATTATTAATCTTTTTTGAGACCTTTTCGCACGCGTGAATAACCGTTGAGTGGTCTCTTTTCCCCAACTTATTCCCAATATCAGAATAGGACATCCCCAAAATATCTTTCAATAAATACATCGCAATCTGTCTTGGCTCCACTAATTCTTTTCGGCGCGAGTGGTCGGAAATTTCTTTTTCAGTAATTTCAAAAAAACCGGAAACCGCTTTTATTATTTGAGTCGGAGAAACGTTTTTAAATGTTTGTTTGATGTTTTTTTCTATTATTTCATTAATTAATTCATGGCTCGGCTCTATATTTTTAGCTTCTTGGTAAAAAACGATCTTATTCAAAACCCCTTCCAATTCCCTTATATTTCTTTGTATTTTAGAGGCTATTAAGGAGCATAAAGCATCTTCCAGGCCCATTCCTTTTTCTCGAATTTTGGATTTTATTATGGCCACCCTCATTTCATAATCCGGAAAACCAATATCCGCGATCATTCCCCCGCTAAAACGAGATCTTAGGCGCTCTTCTAAAATTGGTGTTGCCGCTGGCGGTCTATCTGACGAGATTATTATTTGTTTGCCGCTATCGTATAAAACATTAAAAGTGTGGAAAAATTCTTCCTCACTTCTTTCTTTGCCGGCGATAAATTGGATGTCGTCAATAATTAAAACGTCGACGCTTCGATATTTGTCTTTTATATCCTCCATCCTTTTATTACGAATTCCCGAAATAATATCGTTTACGAATTTTTCCGAAGGAACATATTTTGTTTTAAGCCGCTCTTTGTAATTAAATTTAATTTCATTGCCGATCGCTTGAAGAAGATGGGTCTTACCAAGTCCCGTGCCCCCGTAAATAAAAAGAGGATTATATTTTGATCCAACCTCTTTAACAACCCCCATCGCAGCGGCGTAAGCAAGTTCATTTGAAGACCCAACAATAAAAGATTTAAAATTATAACGAGGATGAAGATTCGTTTCCGGATCGATTCTTACCTCTATAAGCGCCGGTTGGCTTGAAACCGCGGGCGCTCGGCTATAAGGTTGCGGTCTTTGTTCGGCAGGCAATGTCAAAACAGCGTATTCCACCTTTTTTACCGACGAATCAAGTGAATAAAAAATGTCGCTAAGCAATTTATGGTATTTATTCTCAACCCATTCCTTGGCGAAATTATTTCCGAGCCCGACAATGACTCGACCGTCGTCGTTTTTTTCAATTAAGCGGCTGTTTTTAAACCACGTAACAAAATTGGGCTTGGATAATTGAATTTCAACCTCTGCTAAAACCTGTTTCCAAACTTGTTCGTGATCCATAAAAAAGAAGTAAAACTAATAACTCAAGTTTATAAGTAAAAAAAGCGATGTCAAATGCAGGCAAAAGATAGAAATGTGAATTAAGTGTTGATAACTTTTAAAACGCTTTTAAAACATAAGAAAAACCATCCTCCCCCCCCTTGTATTTTTAAAAAGATTTTACTACAATAATAAATAATGTCTATAACCTATAAACCCAAAAAAAGAAAAAGGGCTCGCTCGCACGGATTTTTAAAGAGATCAAAAACCTCCGGCGGCAAAAGAACGCTTTCTAGAAGAAGAGCAAAAGGAAGAAAAAGAATTTCGGCTTAATTTTTTCAAAAACCAATGTTGGCAAAGAAATTTCGTCTGCCGGTTAAGGAATTTTTATCAAAAAAACCGAAAATTATCAAAACCTCCAATTTTTATTTCAGGTATTTGGCCAATCAACTTCCATTTGATCGCGTCGGCTTAGTCATAAGCAAAAAAACAGAAAAAAGTTCAGTTCGGCGGAACCGAGTTAAAAGAATAATTTTTGAATATTTCCGTCAAGGAAAAAATCAAGAAAAAAATACCTCTAAAAAAGGAATTGATATTTTAATTTCTCCAGCGGCAAAAATTTTTAAACTCGAAGCAAAAGAAGTAATTGAAATAATCTCAAAGGAAATTTTTTTAGTTAAATAAGTTTAGAGCCGATCTGCTTAATTTCTTTTATTTTTTTTAGTTTCAAAATTACTTTCTCGATTTTGTCTTTGTTGTTTGTGTCGCAAAGAAATTTTATAGACGTTAAAATCGGCGAAGTCGGGGCAGTTAAAACATTACTTATATTAATGTGAGATCGAGAAACAATGCTTGTTATGTCTTTTAACAAGCCAATTCTGTCTTCGGCGATGATTTTGATTTCCGTGCGCAGACGCTCTCGGCTTCCGGGCAAGTGATCTTTTTTAAGAGAAGAACGAATCCTTTTCTTGGCAATATCGGTTTTCACGAATCTCACCCACGACTCGGAAGGTTTTTTGTTTTTTTGAATAAGTATTTCAACCATATCGCCCGATTGAATTTGATAATCCAGCGGAACAATTCTATTGTTTATTTTCGCGCCGACGCAATTGTCCCCTATTTTGCTGTGTATTGAATAGGCAAAATCAACCGGCGTGGACCCGGCCGGTAAGTCGATCACTTCCCCTTTCGGCGTGATGGCAAAAATCCGGTCTTTAAAAAAATCTATTTTAAGAGCCTCTAAAGACTCTCCGGAATTTAAAAATTCTTCCTGCCAATTTTTTAGCTGATTAACCCATTCCAGTTCTTTTCTACTGGTGAAAACAGGTTTATTTTCGAGGTTTTTTTCTTTCGCTTCATGGTAGGCCCAGTGGGCGGCAATGCCGTTTTCCGCTTCGTCGTGCATCTCTTTTGTTCTGATTTGAAATTCCACAATTTTATTGTCAACGCAAAAAACCGTAGTGTGCAGGCTTCTGTAGCCGTTCGGTTTTGGCAAAGCGATATAGTCTTTTATTTTTCCCGGAAGCGGCGGCCACATTTGGTGGATAGCGCCCAGCGTCGCGTAACACTCTTCAACGGACGAAACGATTATTCTGAACGCGACCAGGTCGTAAATCTGTTCCAAATTCATTTCGTTGCGAATAAGTTTTTTGTACAAACTGCTGTAGCGTTTGGCGCGAAAATCTATTCCTGCCGGAGAAATACCAATTTTTTTTAATAAATCATTGACAACGATTTTTACTTTTTCCAAATACTTCAACCGCTCTTCATATTTTTCTTTTACGTTTTCGTTAAGCCACTTGTATTCCTGCGGATGAAGGTATGGGAAGGACAAATCTTCCAATTCGCCCGCCAGGTTTTGCATTCCAAGCCGGTATGCCAAAGGCGCGTAAATTTCATCGGTTTCGAGAGCTATTCTTTTTTGCTTTTGCAAAGGCACCGCGCCGAGAGTTTTCATATTATGAAGACGGTCCGCGAGTTTTATTAAAACCACGCGAAGGTCTTCGCTGATTGCCAGAAACATTTTTCTTAAATTTTCCACCTGTCTTTGGGTTCCTCGGTATTTTAATCGACCCAACTTTGTAACGCCGTTTACCAAAAAAACTATTTCTTCGCCGAAAGTATTTTTTATATCATCAAGAGTTTTAAGCGTATCTTCGGCAACATCATGAAGCAGGCCGGCTGAAATTGTGTTTGAGTCTAGTCCCCATTCGGCCAGTTGCAGGGCTGTTTGGTACGAATGATTGAAATATTCCTCGCCGGACTTTCTTTTTTGTCCTTGGTGCGCTGACTTGGAAAAAGAAAACGCTTTTTGAATAAGCGCCGCGTCAACTGATTTTGTTAATCGTTTTTCCCGGGAGATTTTTATTAAATTTTCTACTGTTGCGGAAGCCATAATAGGGTTATAAAATACCACATTTTAAGGGTATTGACAAATTTTGTATACTGTGCTAAGTTTTAATTAGCACACCGAAAGGAGGGTAGGTATTTACGGCAATATTTCATTTTTTTAAGCCCCTGCCTGGTCTCAGGCAGGGGCATTCTTTTTTAATCCAACAAAGAAAGAAACTCTTTTTCGTTTAATATTTTAACTCCCAATTTTTCGGCTTTATCGAATTTAGACCCGGGTTCTGAGCCGGCCACCAAATAATCCGTTTTTTTACTTACCGATTCTGAAACGTCTCCGCCCAAAGCGCGGATTTTTTCTTTTGTCTTGTTCCGCGACAGCGATTCTAGGGTTCCGGTTAAAACAAAAGTTTTCCCCTGAAACGTGGAGCGTGAAACGTGAAACGGCGGACGTTCAATTTCCACGCCAACAAGCTGAAGTTTTTCTAAAAACCTGATATTGCGTTCATTACGAAACCAATCATAAATACTCTGCGCCACTTTGGGCCCGATATCGGGAATCTCCTGCAAATCGTCCAAAGATAGCTTTTGTAAAATCTTTAAAACATCATTAATTTTGATTTTTTCATTTTGATTTTTGATTTTAGTAATTACTTGTTTAGCAAGTAATTGCGCGGTTTCCTCTCCAATATGTAAAATCCCCAAACTTTGAATAAATCTCGAAAGAGCAATTTTTTTCTTTTGTTTGATTTCGGAAACGATATTTTGGGCTGATTTTTCGCCAAAACGTTCCAAGACCGCGATGTCCCCTTCTTTTAACCCGAAAATATCAGAAGCGTCTCTTATTAATCCTTCGTCCAAAAAGCGGTCAATAATTTTCGGGCCAAGGCCTATTATGTCAAACGCATAAACAAAGTGATACAGATTTTCCCGATTTCGCGCTCCGCAATTCGGATTGGAGCACCGATAAATCACCCCGTCCTGAGTTACTTTTGATCCGTCCACCGGACATTTAGAAGGCATTTTAAATGCTTTTTCTTTTCCGGTTCTGAGCTCTGTTAAAACTTTTATAACTTGCGGAATAACGTCTCCGGCTCTGGAAACAATAACCGTGTCGCCGATTTTCAAACCCAGTCTTTTTATTTGGTCAAAATTATGGAGCGTCGCGTGTGTAATTGTAATACCGGTCAAGCTGACGGGCTTTAAGGTCGCCACTGGAGTTAACGCTCCGGTTCTGCCAACGCCGACAATAATATCTTCAACGATTGTCGCGGTTTCTTTGGCGGAGAATTTATAAGCAATCGCCGCCCGCGGCGCTTTCCCGATAATTCCGGCATCGCCGAAGGTTTTGTTGTTGTTAAAAATAACCACTACGCCGTCGATTTCATAAGAAAGTTTTTCCCGATGATTCTCCCAATAATTTCTAAATTCAAAAACATCTTCCAAAGATTTTGCGGGCTTGTTATTGGGATTTGTTTTAAAGCCGAACGCCTTTAATAATTCATGCTCTTCTTCATGGTTTTTTTGCCCCAAATCGGTAACAATCGCGTATTGGAAAGAATCCAGCTTTCTTGCGGCTGTGATTTTCGGGTCCAATTGACGGACTGATCCGGCGGCCATGTTTCTGGGGTTGGCGAAAATTTTTTCGCCCCGCCTTTCATTTTCTTTATTTGTTTTTTCAAATTCCTTTTTATTGATAAAAACTTCTCCCCGCACCACCAAGCGCCTTTTTGACAAATCATACTGGCTGGGGTTAAGGCCGGATTTTTCCAAATTTTTTCTGACCTCGTCGATTTCTAACAAATTCAAAGGAATCGCTTCGACGGTTTTTAAATTTTGGGTAATGTCTTCTCCTGTTAACCCGTCCCCGCGCGTGGAGCCTTGCAAAAAAATTCCGTTTTCGTAAACAAGCTCAATCGCCAACCCGTCTATTTTTAGTTCGCAGTAATAAGTTTCATCGGTTAGTTTTTTGTTTAAAAAATTTTCCACTCTCGTTACCCAATCTTCCATGTCTTTTTCCGAAAAAGCGTCGTTAAACGAAAGCATCGGCTTTTCATGGGGCGCTTTCAGGAATTTTTTTAGCGGCTGGCCGCCGACCCTTTGTGTCGGAGAATCAGAAGTCACCAAGTCCGGAAATTGTTGTTCCAGGTCAAAAAGCTCTTTTTTTAAAGAATCCAGAGCCGCGTCGGAAATTTCCGGTTTATCTAAAACATGATAGAGATAGCGATGGCGGTTTATCGTTTTTTTAAGCTGGCCTATTCGCTCTTTCGCGTCATTTTTGTCCATATATATGAGTTTATTCCCTGTAGTAGAACTTCGGCTGAATAAATTTATTTCGCTAAAGGCGAAAAGCCGAAGTTTCACTACGGGGTATTATATCATTTAAAGTCTCTTTTTATGAGTAAAATATTGCAATAATTTCAATATCAAGTAGATTTAACAAAATATGCCCGGTTAGTGAAACAACGATCGATTCCTTTTCTGGTTATTAAATCATTGAAGGGTAAAATATAAAGATATTTATAAATAAACAAATCTAATTTAAATAAACGGAATAAATCAAATATTTAGAAATATTTGATTTATAAATCGTTGTTCTACTACCGGGCATGAATACGATAAATAAAAAACAGGACAAAAGACGGGAAAAAAAATTCTTAATTCGCCACCATCTTCCGGTTAACATTTCTCAGCATTTGGATATCGGCAAAAGCGGGTATGCCCGCCTGCCGGACGGACAGGGGCTTTGCGAAGGCGACGGCTGCAACGAATTTTGGGCAAAAAGAGTCTGCGGTCCCGCTTCTTTGGCGATGATTGTGATTTATTGTGTTTCAAAAAAAGATCCAAACGTAGTTAAAGCGATTAAAAAACTTTTAAAAGATTCAAAGATTATTTCTAGCGTAAATGACGCAAACTGGATAAGCAACGAAACAAACAAACTCAACGAATTATTAGACGAACACGACTCAGTCAAGTGGTATAGTATACTATACCACTTGGAAAGAGCTTGGCCGACAAAAAACGTAGACGAAGATAAGATGAAAAAACTTTCCGAATTTTTAGTTGACTTTATAATTTCCGACGGGGTCAAAAACAAAGCTTATGTAGAAAACATAGGGTGGCTGCATCAAGGATTAATAGACGCCGCAGTAAAACACTTTGGTTTAAGGGGCAATAGATTTGATTTCGCGAAAGAAGAAACGGAAACCGCTTTTGAACGAATGATTGAAGAGTTAAAAAACGGGCCGGTCATAGCTTCCATATATAAGAATCTAAATCCGCAAAACGGCGGACATTTGGTGGTTATTTTTGGGATAGACGGCGACATTGTTTTATTCGCCGATCCCGACATAAACAATCCAAATCTTATTGAGAGAAAAGCCACAACAGAGGAATTTAAAAAAGGGTGGAAGAAAAGATTTATAGTTATAAAACCGAAGTAAAAAATCCATGTTTTTTGTGGTAAAATTGGTATAAATGCCGATTTATAAAACAAAAAACGAAAATTTTTTCAAAAAATGGACTCCGGAAATGGCGTATATTTTGGGGTTTTTCACGGCGGATGGGAATATGCTTAAAAACAAAAGAGGCGCGCATTTTATAGAGTTTCAAATTACAGACGCGGATTTATTAAGAGAAATTCAAAAAACTCTTGAATCAAACCATAAAATTTCGATTATTCAAAGAGATAAAAAGCACAAGACCGTTTATAGATTGCAAATAGGGAGTAAGGCCATGTTTTGTGACTTAATAAAATTAGGTCTTACTCCGGCAAAAAGCAAAACAATAAAATTACCACGCGTCCCAAGTAAATATTTTTGCCACTTTGTGCGAGGTTATTTTGATGGAGGCGGAAATGTTTCATTCGGGTTTTTTAAAAAAGCGGATCGAAAAAACAAATCGCGAGTACTTCTTAGCCGGTTTACTTCAGGAAGCGAAGTTTTTATCAAGGAGTTAAAAAAGGCCTTATCGGATTCGATAAATCTTACAGGATCACTTTTTAAAAAAAGCGATAATTCTTGGTATCTAAATTATTCTATTAGGGACTCAGGAAAATTATTTATGTTCATGTACGAGCGTAATCCAGAAAAGTTGATTTATTTAAGGAGAAAATATAATATATACCGGCAAGCGGGCGTAGCTTAGTCTGGTAGAGCGCTGCCCTGTCACGGCAGAGGTCGCCGGTTCAAATCCGGTCGCCCGCGCAAGAAAAATAAAACAACAGTCGAAACTGTTGTTTTATTTTTCTGATGTGAATCGCGGATTTGAACCGCCAAGAAAGGGGTCGGGAAAACTCGTTTTCCCGTTGCGGAAATACTAAAACCGCAGGGTTTTAGAACGCAGCCGTGCCGAGCTTAGCGAGGCGCGCGCGAGTAGTGAAAATCATGGTCGCCCGCGTAAAAAACCCCGCCAGTCCATAGACTGGCGGGGTTGGTCGATTCTATTCGACTAGTTCCGAAGGAATATTCTGAGGAATTAGCCCTCTAAAATTTCAATCGATGAAAATCTCTTGCCAAATTTTAGAGCTTTGTCCTGACTGTCAAACCAGACATCTACCCATTTTTTGCCGTTATATCTTGAATGCATTCTGTCTTCGACAACGAAAATTCTGTCGCCAAAGAGACTTGGCAAGCGGAATTTGGTTCCGATAGGCAGGACATTGCTGGCCGCCACTCCCGGGAAAACATATTTGCCGGTAGCGGTTATAAACGGCGTTTCGTCGGTTTCGGATTCGGTGCTGGAATAACCGGTTACGGTTACTCTATCCACATCCGCAACTTCATAAGAAATCGCGGTTTTCAGCTGTTTTGTGTTTGCCAGAGCTGATTTTGACGCCACTGCGCCGTCAAAAATCATCACTGTAGATTCACTCGAAGCCAATTTTTTACTGTCAAACCCGTTAGTTTTAGGGTTTGCGAATGTAAGCTCCTCTGCGGCAAAAACCAGGTTTATACTGGTTAAAGCAAGTAAAAAAGCTAGACGTTTACCCATACCCGGTAGTAGAAAAACGATCTAAATTAAAATAAGATTTTAATTTGTTTCGCCTCTGTTTTACCTAAAATTATGTTTTTAGTTAATTTATGCCCAGCGACGGTTTGGTTGGAAAAAAGCTGTAGAAATCAATCGTTTTTTCACTAACCGGGCATATTTTTGATTTTTCAACCCAGTAGTAGATTTTGGCTGTCTTCGCCAAAAGCGAATAAAATCAGATTTTATCAAGCCAAAATTCACTACAGGGCAAACAAAAAATCGCCTGTTAAGCGATAATAATCCATTTTATCATGGCGGTTGTTGGTGTCAAGGGGTTAGCAAATATTACTCAAAAAACCCGCAATCACAAAAAAAGCGCCCACCCCCGGCAATTTATGCTATTTGGGGACAGGCGCGGGAAGAGGCATCTCTTCTCCCACGGGGAGATTGGTGGATATTTCAAAAACAATATGGTCCCGGCATGAGAGGCCAGTAGTGATTCGGAGCTTAATGCCGTTGAGTCGTTGGCTCGGGTTGGCCAATGCCTGATGGACGAATTTTTCCTCCCTAAATTCTTCGCCGGTATAGCCGAGTAAGTGAGAAATCTCGTAGTAATACAGGCTGCGGCTGCGACCATTTTTCAGCGGCAGAAAATCAAGGAGGTCAACAATGTGCCGGACCGGCAAGTTGCGTTTCTCAAGTATTCCGGCAACTTGTACAAAACGTTTTAGCTCCCGGAATTCTTTGCGAGGACGACTTTTTGTTTTTTTGGCGCCGGAGAAATTAAGCCGCAGATCTATAAATTTAGCGAGACCTTTCAGGCGCCGGCGCAAGTCGGGGTTGTGTTTTTCCGCCCAGTAAATATCGGAGAGCAAGAAGCGGTCTTCAAGCGATACGGCAAAGCGCGTCCCCCGCGGCCACGATTTGTACCCCTCTTCGATGAAAAGGGTTTTTTGATGGCGAGAAAAGTAGTGGCGGGAAGTCGGAATAAAAAACGGACTTTCATGATTGCATTTCCAATTCGCTACTTTCTGGTTGGTGATTTCTTGCAAACAGGGGAAAATCCACGAAGCCACCTGGATATATTGCTGTTCGGTAAGACGAAACCATTTACGGCGTTTTGGGATGCTTTTTGGCTTGCCGCTGGATGTTTTTTCAATCGAACTTTTTGCTTCGTGGTAAGGCCGTCCAACTCCAATGCCCACTTCCAAAAGCAGGGCTCGTTCAAAAAAGCGTTTAAAAGGAGTTCCTATTCCGGGTCCAATAACCGCCAGTACATTTAACGTCGGCTTCGGGTTGGCGAAAATCATAGGTCCTTCGGGCGTGAGCGAAATAATTATTGAAGCATGTTGGATTACTCGGTTAACATCGTCTTTGACAAGTTGTTCTAATGGAATCGGACCGATTTTCTTCATCCCAAACACCTCCTCAAATTTTATATAAGCTCAGAATTTTAAATTAGCAGTGTTCTAAAGGCATATTATCAGTAATCGGCGTTTTAAAGCAAGAGATTTTGTTCGTAAGGTGTTAATAAACCCCCTCACCAAAGAAAGATTGCGAAGCGATTAAATTTCTTTGTTAGTGGTTTTTTATATTGTTTTGTTAAATAATTACTGTTATTTCTTAAATATTTTTGACTTCGAAAAAATTTAGATCTTTCTTTGGTGTGGGGGTAAAAAAACGCCCCGCCTGGAAAAACAGCGGGGCTACTTGCGTGAACGTTTACGGGATTGATAGCTGGAAGGGCATAACATTCCAGGAATCAGCGGAGAATGGTAGGGAACGCGGGGACCGGAACGAACCATGATGCCCCAAGTGTAATAAGGGGCAGCCGGTATGGACCACGAACACCACTTTTCAATAGGACAGTGGCCGCAGGGATCCTTGTAGCCGGCGGACCATAAAGCGTGGTTCTGGCGCAGATCTTCCGCCTCGGTGAAGCGCATAGCCTCTTTTGCTTTGCGGAAATGACGCATGCGAGAACCGGTTTTTGGCACTGCGCTTTCATTGCCGGGCGCCATTGAATTTTCAGCTTTCTGGGCAAAGGTGATGTTTTGAAACTGCTCCGCGCAAAGATCGCGAGAGAGCAGCCACAGGGCCGGGTTGATAACCATATGACTCATTTTGTGTTTCAGGAGAAATTTTTGGGACCATTTTGCAATAGTATCCATAAATTTCTCGCTGACGCGCATTGAGATTTTGCCTGCGAGAGCCGGGCTGTGTTTTCCTTCCTTGGGTTCGAATGGTTTGGCGAAACCGTTAAGCCGAAGAATGTCTGTTTCCCAGAGGACCCGCATAGCATGGAAGTCCACCGGAATAGGTCCAGGGAAAAGAGGGATGAAGTTTTTTTCCTGTAGCCAGATAACCAATAGGGAAAAAATCTTACGCCTCATGCCATTGAAGCCAGCCGGGTTGTTATGATAATCCACCCTACGGAAAGACTCTTCGAATTCTGTGACGCCCCAGAAAACATTGCGGATGTCGCCACCCCAGTGTTTGTGGAGCGTGACCGCGTTGCGGTACCAGGCGGCGGTGTGTTCGCTGAGCTTGTAGCTTAAGGAACCTGCGCCGACTTCACCGGTACCGTTGCCATTGAGGATTTTGGGTGCGACCGTCTTAAATGCATCCTCAATCTTTTGCGGGGTCCAGCTGGTGGATACAATTTGGGGCTCGTAGAGTTCAGGCAGATCCTGGTGAAGTTGCCACAAGAACTTCATAGTGTCGCCGCTTACTATTCCGCCTCTTTCGAACAGAGACAGGAAGAAGAGCCAATTTGCGTATTCGCGTGCTCCCACCTCTGGTTGGAAACGGTTTTGGGGTAAAGTAGCTGTTTTGTAAATTCCGCTTTCGTCGACGTACGGTTTTTCGAGCGCTTGGAATACCGCGAGCGCTCGCTCTTCGTCAAACTTGAGCTTCATCGCGGCGCCCTCCTTCGTTTGATTTTTTGTATTTACTAATAAATCTTTACCACAAAAAATAAACCCAAGTCAAACCCTGTTAGAAATAGGACGCGCGTGATGCGTTCGCGACTTCTAACGGGGTCAAACGTCTTTAGCTATAAGAATATTTTTGTTAAGATTTATGGATTATAAAATGACTGAATATTTTACCGAAGCTTTGGTGCTGGCGAAAAAAGAAAACGGAGAAGCTGACGCAACAGTCCATATTTATTCCGAAAAACTGGGCAGAGTCGTTGCCAAGGCCAAAGGATTAAAAAGAATAAAATCAAAATTAAGCGCGTACTTGGAGCCGCTTAATTTTATAAACATCCGCCTTGTTGGAAACGGGCGCATGCAAGTGGTGGACGCTCTGCCTTCTCAAAGGAATAATTTTCAAGGAATTAAAACTTCAGCCGAAAAACTGGCGAAGTTTTTAACAATCGCGAATTTTATCAATGAAACAGCTTTTGAATTTCAGCCGGATCAGCAACTTTGGCATTCGATTGTGGATATTTTTAAAACAAACCCGAAACTGGAAGATGCTTATAAAATAATTTTACGCGATCTGGGATTTGATCCGCGGTTCGCGGTCTGTGAAATTTGCCAGAAAGAAAATCCGGAATTTTTTAATAAAGAAAACCAAAATTTTTTGTGCAGAGAGCATTCTTCAAAAGAAAGTAAAAAAGAGTTAATATTGATAAAAGTATGAGTCTAGAAGATCTCGAAAAAAATTTATACGGCTTGGGAAGTAAAAAAGAATCGGAAAAAGAAACTCCAAAAATTTCCAAGCAAGAAGAGAAAAAAATTTCAGCGCCGGAAGAAAAACAAACAATTCCGAAATGGAGCGGAGTTTCCGATAAAATAAGCCAAATGACAAGTTCATCGATTTTTTTAAAAGTCAGCCAGTTTTCAAAAGTTATTTTTTGGCTGATTGTTGCCACGCTTATAATTGCCGGATCATTTGCCGGTTATTATTTATCGCAATATTTAAAAACCAAGGATTTTATTTTCGAAGCCAAAGCGCCAAGTAAAGTTTTAGCCGGCCAGCCGTTTGAAGTAAAAATAAACATAGAAAACAAATCGAAAAGCGCAATGCGGGATTCGCTTATCGATATTCAGATTCCTGAAGGAGTTGCCGGATTAGGCAAATATAGCGATAGGCAGGTTATCGAAGAAAATATAGGAATTTTGGAAAGCGGCGACTCTTATCAAAAATCTTTTTCGCTGGCGATTTTAGACACAAACGATCCGGCAAAAAAAATAGATGTTTACTTTTCGTATTTACCTCCGAATTTAAATACTAAATTTGAAAAAAAACAAACCATTGAAATTTTTGCCGACCAGCCGGCGGTTGGCATTAATTTGAGCGCTCCGCAAAAAGTTTTTTCCGGCGAACAATTTGAAATAACCGCAAGCTACAAAAATTTTTCCGACTATAATTTTTCAAAAGTCCGTTTAGAAATGGCTTATCCGGCTGCATTTAAATTCAAAGAAGCGTCTCCGGCTCCCGCAAGCGGCAATAATATATGGACAACTTTAATGCCCGGCGGAATGGAAAACAACGTTTCCATAAAAGGAAGCATTGTTGGGCCGGATAGTATGTTTTTTGATGTGAGGGCTAAAATTTTTATCGAATTAGACGGCAAAGAATATCCTCTTGGTGAAAAAACCGCCAATCTCGGCATTGCTTCCTCGCCTCTTTCTCTAAGCATCATCCCCAATAACGATCCTAATTTCGTGGCTTTTCCGGGAGACACGATAAATTATAGCGTCATCTATGGCAATAACACCGAAGATAGTTTAGCGGACGCGGTTATAAAGGTAAAAGTTTCCGGCGCGATGTTTGATTTTGCGAGTTATCGGGGTAACGGGTTTTTCGATTCGAACAGCAATACTGTTATCTGGAATGCTTCGCAGGAACCGGGGCTAAAAAATCTTTCCCAAGGCGCTAAAGGAACGGTTTCATTTTCTTTTAAAACAAAAACGATTTATCCGATAAAAAAATTATCCGACAAAAATTTTTCTTTAAAAGCCGAAGGAGAAATTTCCTCGCCCACCGTTCCTTATTATATTTCCAGCGACAAAACAGTAGGCGTTAACAGTTCCGAAACAAAAATCGGAGGAAGAACCGAAATAAGCGCTTATGCCGAATACAATAAAAAGGGGCCCTATCCGCCCCAAGTTAATAAGCCCACTCGGTATCTTGTCCATTGGATTATCAAAAACTACGCAACCGACAAAAAAGACGCGAAAATCAAAGCGGTTTTGCAATCCGGCGCTTCGTGGACCGGGACCGTCGCCGCTAATATTGACACTGACGGCCTGCCTACCTATAATGAACGAACTCAAGAAGTTTCTTGGAATATCGGACGGATAATAGCCAATAAAGGCGTAACAGGAAAACCGATAGAAACAACGTTTGAAGTTGAAATAGCGCCCAGTATTTCGCAGGCTAACGCGCTACTTCCGATTTTGTCAGCTGTTCAGCTTACGGCGACCGATGAATTTACCGGTCTTCCGGTGAACTCAGGAACGGATTCTCTTCAAACCGTTGATATCGTAAGATAATAATGAAAGAAGAACTCACAATGGAGAAAATCGTCTCGCTTTGCAAAAGGCGAGGCTTTGTTTTTCCTGACTCGGAAATTTACGGCGGAATGGCCAATGCCTGGGATTACGGACCTTACGGAACGGAATTAAAAAATAACATCGCCTCTTCCTGGTGGAAAACTTTCGTGCAAAAACGGGACGACGTTGTTGGTCTCGATTCGGCTATTATCACCAACCCGAAAGTTTGGGAAGCGTCCGGTCATGTCAGCAATTTCAACGATCCTTTGGTTGATTGCAAAAAATGCAAAACAAGGCATCGTGGCGACAAACTGCTCGAAGAAAAAATCGGCGTGGACGAAACCGCCAAGCTTAAGTTTGAAGAAATCGGGCAAAAAATGAACGAATTAAAAATCGTTTGTCCTGATTGCGGCGGGTCTGACTGGACCGACGCGCGCAAGTTCAACCTTCTTTTCGAAACCCACATTGGCGTGGTGGCGGATTCAAAAAGCATTGCCTATTTAAGAGGCGAAACAGCGCAAGGGATTTTTATCAACTTCAAAAATATTTTAAACACCATGCGTCCCAAGCTTCCGTTTGGCATCGCTCAAATCGGCAAGGCGTTTAGAAATGAAATCACGCCGGGTAATTTTATTTTTCGGACCCGGGAATTCGAGCAGATGGAAATCGAATATTTTATTAAACCCCCTCAAACCGAAAAAGATTGGCGGGCTCCGTTTGAAAAATGGATGGAAGACATAAAAAGTTTTTTCAAAGAAAATTTGGGATTATCCGATGAAAATATGAGATGGCGCCGCCACGACGACAATGAACGCTCGTTTTATTCAAAAGACACTTATGATGTGGAGTATAAATTCCCTTCTTTGGGCTGGGGAGAGCTTCATGGGTTTGCGTACCGGACCGATTACGATTTGAGCCAGCATATTAAATTTTCCGGAGTGGATTTAAGTTATGCCGACGAGGACGGCAGTAAGTTTGTTCCGCACTGCATCGAGCCGTCTTTCGGATTAACTCGCACTCTTTTAGCGGTGCTTGCGGAGGCTTATACCGAAGAAACCATCAAGGGCGAAGACGGCAAGGAAGAAACTAGAATCGTGATGAAATTCAAGCCCGAATTAGCGCCGGTTAAAGTTGCGGTTTTCCCCTTGGTGAAAAATAAACCGGAGTTGGTTGGCAAAGCAAAAGAAATTTTTGATAATTTAAAACAAAATTTTATGTGCGAGTTTGACGACAATGGAAATATCGGCAAGCGCTACAGAAGGCAGGACGAAATCGGCACTCCGTTTTGCATAACCGTTGATTACGACACTCTAGAAAAAGGAGATGTTACCGTGCGCGACCGCGACACGATGAAACAGGAAAGAGTAAAAATAGAAGAGCTTGCGGAATATATAAAAGCAAAAATAGGGTAAAAAAGAAAGCAGGCGCCGGGCCTGCTTTTTCGTCCAATCGAAATCGATTTTTAACAACTCTTCTTTTGATGTTTGGAGGCGGCGGAAATTTTCTTCAGCTTGTCCGGTGACTTTTCCTTGCGAAGCGCTGGACAGTTTCTGTGGCCAAGATCTCCGTAATAGGGTTGGTGGCAAAAAGAACAAACTCTGTTCGTGTGAACATCATCTCGCCAACACATTTTCGCCTCTCTTTCTCTGTGACTATATCTCGGCGTTCAGTTACCGGGGTTGACTATCTTGTCAAAGATCAGATCGAGGGTGATTCTTTCCCGCAGGAGCCCATTGATATTTTTTAATAAGTAATCAGCATCCCGGGTTTCTTCCGCTACGAGACTGGCAACGGCTGGGTTTTCTGCGATGATCTGAGCAGCCCGAAGGTTGTGTAATCTTGTGATGGCCGCCTCTAGGCATTCGACTGAAAGTCTCATAATCGCCTCCTCGCTGGATTTGTGCTGTCTTAAAAGTAGCAGATATAGTTTTTTTGTAAAGTAAAATTGCCATCCGTGACCTACTTCTGTATTATTGAACTAATCAACCAATTAACTAATTAACCAATGAACCAAGGTATCTTTCGAGCTTACGATATCAGAGGAAAATATCCTTCCGATGTTAATTCAAAAACTTTTTTTGAAATTGGCTCTGCTCTCGGAAAATATTTTACCAAAAATAAAAATAAAAAATTTTTTATCGGCCAGGATGTCCGCTTGAGCTCCCCGCAACTTAAAAAATCTTTCGTGAAAGGCCTTATTGAAGGAAGTAAAGGTGAATTGGATATAATCGATATCGGTCTTTCTACAACGCCTATGCTCAACTTTTGTGCTAATAAATTCAAAGCTCCGGGCGCGATAATTACCGCTTCCCACGACCCTAAGGAATATAACGGACTCAAAGTTATCGGGTCTAACGCGGAAATTTTAAGCGGTAAAGACGTTTTGAAAATAATTAAAATGAAAAAGAGATAATCGTATTTAGGCTGCGTCTGTCATTCTGAGCGTAGCGAAGAATCGAGAGATCCCTCGTTGCCTAAGGCGACTCGGGATGACAAATAAACCAATGGATTTTTTCAAAGAAGCCGAACAAAATTTTAAATCGCTTGCCGAAAACAGCCATCTCTCCCATTCTTATTTTTTTTTCGGAGAAAGCCAAAAAGAAATTTTTAATTTTGCCAAAAAGCTGGCGAATTTTTTGGAAATCGGAAAGTTTGGCGATTCAAGCAAGCTGCTGCAGGATTTGTCCGTTATCGGCCCCAATGAAAAGGGTAGTATCGGCATAGATGAAATTCGCAATCTGCAAAAATTTCTTTATTATCGGCCGGCTGTGGCTAAAAGAAAAACAGTTATAATCACCGGAGCCGAAAAATTAACTTCTGAAGCTCAAAGCGCGATATTAAAAATAGTTGAAGAACCGCCCAAGCAGTCCTTGATAATTTTAATAGGGCAAAATCCGGAAAATCTTTTACCAACCGTTTCTTCGCGTTTCCAGAAAATTTATTTCCCTCCTTCGCCAAGGCTTCGGAGGGCGAGTCCCCATCCTGAAAAATCAGAAAAAGAAAAAAAAGAATCAAATGGCGATGACCAAACAGAAAAACTTAACGAAATAATCGCCAAACTGGCAAAGGACGTTAAAAAAAATCACCTCGTGTTAAAAGAGGCTCTTAACCGTCTTTCTTTAATGAAGCGTTTTAATTTAAACAAAAAACTCCAAGTTCGACTGGTTGAAAGTCTTTTAAAAAACGCTAAAAAATAATTAAGCGAAGACAACCCTGGATTAGCTGATGGCACTATAGTATACTATAGTGCGCGGCGCAGAATTTTGATTAATTATAAAATAGTGCTTTCGCGCGCCGATCTTAAATGCTAAAATAACCCAATGGATATTATCTTAAAAAACCTCGAGCTTGGGTTAAAACAAAATATGGAACATTTGAAATCGGAACTTGGCACGGTTCGCGGCAACCGGCCTTCTCCTAAGCTCGTGGAAGACATCTCAGTGGAGTATTACGGCCAGAAATTAACTGTCAAGCAAGTTGGCGCTATTAGCGTTGTCCCGCCTCGAGAAATTCAAATATCAATTTGGGATAAAAACGCGGTTAATATTGTCGCTAAAGCCATTGAATCTTCCAATTTAAACGTTTCCAGCTCGGTTGACGGAAATGTGATTCATATAAATCTGCCTCCTTTGTCGCAAGAGCGCCGCGAAGAGCTTATTAAAATTGTTAAAAAAGAAGGCGAATCAGCGCGCATCGGAATAAGAAGCCACAGAGACGAAGCCATAAAAGAAAGCAAAAATGAATTCGAGGCCGGCAAAATCACCGAAGACGGTAAATTCAAAGCAAAAGACAAAATTCAGGAAGCAACCGACAAAGCCAATGAAGAAATCGAAAAAATATTGGAACAGAAAATTAAAGAAATAGAAGAATAACATTTATGTTGCTAGGAATTATAGTGGTTGTAATTTTTATTTCCGTTTTTATTATAGTCCACGAATTAGGGCATTTTTTGACTGCCAAAAAATTCGGGCTTTGGATTCAGGAATTCGGATTCGGCTTACCCCCCAAAATCTGGGGAAAGAAAAAAGGAGAAACTGTTTATAGTATCAACGCGCTTCCCTTTGGCGGGTTCGTGAAAATTTACGGAGAAGACCAGGAAGATAAAGACGAAATTCTTTCAAAAGAGAATAAATCGAGGAATTTTTCATTTTTGCCGGTTTGGAAAAGAATTATTATTATCGCCGCCGGAGTGGTGATGAATTTTATCCTCGGCTGGATACTTATCGCGATTGTTTTTTCGATTGGCGTGCCGCAGGCGGTTTTTATTACCGATGTTAAGGCGGGCAGCCCGGCCGCTGAAAGCGGTATTTTATCTAATGACAAGCTGGTTGATTTTAAAACAACTAAAGATTTTATAAGTTTTATAGACCAGCATCGCGGGCAAAAAGTTAATTTAAAAATAGAGCGCGCCGGAAAAGAAATTGAAATAAAATCAACGCCTAGAAAAAATCCGCCTGTTGGCGAAGGCGCTTTGGGAGTGGCTTTGATAGACGCGGGCCAGCCTAAAATGAACGTGTTCAAAGCTGTTTGGGAGGGTTTAAAAAGCGCGTTTGAAATTTTTTCAATGATTTATGTGGCGATATTTAATCTTATTAAAACCGCGATTTTGGGCGAGGGCAGTTTAGCAGGACTAACCGGGCCGGTCGGGATCGTAAAAATCACCGGCGAGGTCAGTAAATTAGGTATAGTTTATTTATTTCAGCTTCTAGCCCTGATTTCTTTGAACTTGGCGGCGATAAACATATTTCCGTTTCCGGCTTTGGACGGCGGAAGAATTTTGTTTTTGTTAATTGAAAAAATAAAAGGCTCTCCATTGCCTGTTAAGTTTGAACGTTACGCCAACGCTGTTGGTTTGGCATTGCTTCTTGCTTTGATGCTACTGATAACCATCAAGGACATTGCGAGGTTTTGACCCTCGTAATGGGCAGCGGTGGTGCTAGGTAAAATCTTCCCTTTGTGCGCCTGCGGGGAATTGAACCTCGATCTCATCCTTCGGAGGGATGTATTCTATCCGTTGAACTACGGGCGCAATTTTTCTTTTTCTAGTGGCTAATTTACGCTAACGCGTAAATAATCTCATAAACGATTCCTGCGGTAAAGACGGCAAAAAGAAAATAAATAAGCCAGTTGGGGATTTTTTCGACAATCTGCGTGGGGCAGGATGAAGCCGAGGTTTTCCGCCAGACAAGAATTATCATTATCCCCCACAAGCCAAATAAGATTCCGCCGACAACGCCGATTGAAGAAAGAAAATTTTGAAATCCCAAAAAATAAAGGGATGGCGGAAGAAAAACCACGAAACTTTTAGAAAGCCACTTCGGCAGCTTCCATTCGTAGTGCATTGTTTTTTCCACGTCAAAAGCCACCGACATATAGGAATCTAAAAGCGAAACAATTCCGAAAATTCCCAGGAAAAATAAAATCGTCGGAGAGATATTTCCTATCAGTCCCGAGACCGCGTCTTCGGAAACCGTTCCCGAAAGTCGACTTATTCCTAAAACAAATAAAATATAGGCGATAACGACAATTAGCGTTGACCACAAAAGAACCCGCTTGATTTTATTAAAAGGCAATTTTTTTTCCCGAAAATAAACCAGAAGCGCGGGAATTGCTCCAAGCCCCAATAAAGAAAATAAAGTCGGACTGAAAGGCAGGGTTAAATTATTTAAAGTCGTGGACGGCGAATTTACCGCCGGCAATCCGTAAAAGTACCCGGCCAAAAAAACCGCGACAATGACCGCGATTGTCAGCGAGGTTGTCAGTATTTCAAAAAACGCCGCCTTTTCTATTTTCAAAAAAATAGTCAGTGAGCCGAGAATCCAAAATATTAAAAATTTATAATAAAGCGGAAACTGCGGGCTGATTAAATTAAAAAAACTTATTGAAAGGATTAAATAAACCGTCAGTGTTAAAAAGTTTGCCAGAAACACTATGATTCCGGCCAGTTGTCCGGATTTTTCTCCCAGATAAATTTTGGCGTATCCCGGAAAACGATGGTGTGTTTCGTTGGTTCTCGCGATAATGTCCGCGTACATTAGATGAACTAAAAAAGTACAAATACCTAAAACTAAAAGATAAATAATTCCGGCGAGAAATCCGGATTTTGAAAAAACATACGGCAGAGAAAATATTCCCGCCCCGATAATTGACCCGACCAGGAGTCCGGTGGACAACAAAAAGAACATCATGCTTTGATATTAAGAAATTTAAAGGCTAAGCTTCAAAAACTTCGTCGTTTTCGTGAACTTTTTCGTTCACTTTTATGCCCACGTCTTGGCCTTTTTTAGCGGAAGAAATATCTTTGTGGTCAAACTGCATAGAGCCGATTTCTTGTTCAAAATCGGTGTGGGCGCCCTTAAAATGGACTTTTGCGCCGACGTCTACGTTTTTGTTGAATTTAACTATTGCCACGTTGATATTGCCGTAATAGTGGGTTACTTTGCCGATCGGTTTTTCTTTTTTTGAATTGGCCATTTTTATTTGTCCCGATGAATTTATTCTCGACCTTTTAAGATCATCGAATAATTGGGGTCATTTTTCGTATTTTAAAGTCTCTTTATTGATAGCTTCGATTATTTTTTCAACCAACGATTTAGGATTAGAATCAAAAAATATTTTTCCTTTCCTTTCCTGGGCGCGGTGAGATTTTTCAATAAGCATTTTAAAAGTTTCGTCCGTGTCCCAATCGCCTTGTAAAATTCCCAAAGGCTTGTTGTCTTCAAAAGCTATGGTGAATTCGTTGATTGTGCCGATTCTTCCCGGACCGACAATAACCGCATCGGAAGATCGAGTAAGAATTAAATTCCGCCCTGAATAATGGAAGCCGGTATAAACTATCATATCGTGGTAATCGGTCGGCAGTCCGAATAATTCAACGTGGTTTTTTTCCGTGTCCGCCGGCGAAAATCCGATTACAAAGCCCCCGACATTTTTTGCGCCTTTTGCCGCCCATTGCGGAAAACCGGTTGTTGCTCCATCAACCAAAATCGCGCCTTGTTTGGCTATTTCCTCGCCTAATTTTTCGGCGATTAAATTAGTATTTTCGCTGAAATCGCTTAATTCTGCGGTTCCGGAAACGCAGATTTTAGGTTTTCGATAATTTTCTATGTTGTTCATCCCGTTAGAAATTGCACAAAAAATGTGCCAAAGTTAAATAATGCTAAATAATCGACGTTTTTATAAATTAAAGTATTTGATAACATAAAGTCATATTGTTCATTATTTCTAACGGGATTCATTGTTTATCTATTTAACACTAAAAAAAGTTAAATTCCAAATTGCAAAAGAAAAATAATTAGGCGCGAAGTTCAAATATCATTAATCTTTATTTTTAAGGTTTTCCACCTTGGATTTTTTTCAAAGTCGTTTTTTGTCAGCAGCCCTTCCGTGGCCCCGATTTTTTCAAGATTTGAAATTGCGTTTGCCGTAGCGAGCCGTATCGCGTAAGTGATGTTGGCGGGTACGCATTTATTTTTATCGCATCTTTCTTTTTTGCGAATTAGCCCGCAAACAAATCCGCTTCCGAAAGAATCGCCCGCTCCTGTCTCGTCGACAACTTTTTTGTTTTTAAAAGTTCCGGCTTGATATATTTTTCTTCCGTCCGAAACGATAACTCCTTTTGGTCCGTCGGTCATCACCGCTATTCCTAAAACGGCTTTGTCCAGTCGCCGGAAAATTTCTTTTTCGTTCTGGTATTTAGTTTTCGTAAGACAAGACGCTTCTTCGCGGTTTAAAATCACAACTTTGCTTTTCGATAAGATCGGCTCAAGTTTTTTAATGCCCATTTCCATAAGATGTTTTGATGGATTTATGGCGATAAGCGTATTTTGTTTTTTCAGGTGTGAATAAATTTTTAGAAGTGTTGGAAACGGAATGTTTCCCGGAGAAATGTAAGCCCAGCGGGATCTTATTTTATTAAAAGGAATTTCGCTTATTTTTAAATATTTTGAGGCGCCTCTGTAAACCAAAATGGTTCTTTCTCCTGACGGCGCAAGAAGCACGACTGAATAAGCAGTGCTCAACTTTTTGTCATAAATAGGAAGCGGGAAAACTTTTTCCCTTTTCAATTCTTTCAAAATAGATTCGGCTTCCGGGTCTTTCCCCAGCTTTATCAAAGAAGCTGTTTTTAATCCTTGTCGGCTAAAGGTTACGGCCGCGTTTGCCGCTCCTCCGCCGATGGAAAAAACCGGTTTTTCTATTTCTATTTTCGAGCCCAAAGCAAAACACTCGGCTTCTCCGGTTAAGATTCCGATTTTTTCCAAGTGTTTTGGATCTTTTATGACTTTAAAAAGTTTGCCGGTCAAAAAAACGTCTTGAGTCGCGGTTCCTATGGTGATTATGTCGAACATATTATTTTCTCCTGATCGCCCGTTTTGTCGCTTTTATTATATCATCAACCCCGCACCTTTTAAGACTCTTGAAGGCTATTTTTAATTCTTCGTTTCAGCTGGGAATAAACCTTGCCGAAGTGTTTAAGATTGTGTTCTCTGGTTCTGGCGTCATTTTCAGAAAAATAGCCTTCTAGATAAACGATTTTCCAAGGTTTATAACTTTTGGTAGCTTTTTCCTTTCCCAAATTATGCTCTTCTAATCGTTTTTTGATGTTACCGGTGCTTCCTATATACAATTCACCATTAACCTTGCTTTTTAGTATATACATGTAATACATTTTCAAAAAACGATTGTGAGCTTAAAAGGTGCGGGGTCAACTCCCCAGTGTTTTGATTATCTTTTTCTTTTTAAAACCTTTTTAACGGCATTTTCTATGTCTTTTGTTCCCATGCCATATTTGCTAATCAATTCTTTTGGCTCTCCGCTTTGGCCAAAAACATCTTGTATGCCCACAAACTCCATTGCCGTTGGCGCGTGTTTTGCCAAAACTTCGGCTACGGCCGATCCCAGCCCTCCTATTATAGTATGTTCTTCAACTGTTACGATTGCCCGATATTTTTTTGCCAATTCAACGATTTTATTTTCATCAAGAGGTTTTATGGTGTGAGAATTTAAAACTACCACCCCGATTTTTTCTTTTTCCAGTTCTTTTGCCGCCAAAAGCGCGTTATAGAGCAACGGTCCGGCGCCGATAATTACCGCCTGCGGTTTTCTCCGTCCTGAGCTCGTCGAAGGGTTTGATTCCCATAAGATATAGGATTTTCCCGGAACAAAACGGGTTTTGCTTGTTGTTATTTCCGGAGTTTTCTCTCGCGCCAATCTTATATAAACCGGGCCCCAGATTTTGGCAGCCGCTATAGTCGCTTTTTTTGCCTCTTCATAGTCAAACGGAACGATTACTTTCATATTTGCCATCGCCCGCATTGTGGCGATGTCTTCGGTTGCCTGGTGGGTTGCGCCGTCAGCTCCGGTTGAAATTCCGGCGTGATGTCCCGCAATTTTTACGTTCGAATCGTTGTAAGCGATTGTAGTTCTTATTTGCTCCCAATTTCTGCCAGGAGAAAAAACCGCATAAGAAGAAATAAAAGGAATTTTTCCGGCTACTCCCAGTCCGGCGGCGATTGTCGCCATGTTTTGTTCCGCGACGCCGATTTCGAAAAATCTTTCGGGAAATTTATCGGCAAACCAGTGGCAACGTGTTGATTCTTTTAAATCCGCGCACAAGACAACCACGTCTTTATTTTCTTCCCCGAGCTCCATTAAGCCTTCGCCGAATCCGTCTCGAAGCGCCTTTTCGTTATGATTTTCAAAAATTTTAGAAGAGAGATGTATTTCTTTATTAAGCATTATTTAATTATAACACAACAGACTCTCCTTCTTTGGGGATTAATGTGTCGATCGTCATCTCGTTTTTTATTTTATTGGCAAGAGGAATCATTTCTTCTTCTTCGCCCTGTACGATGAAAACTTTTTGTATAGATTCGCGGATCGGTTTTATCCACCCCAAAAGTTTTGCCTGGTCGGCGTGCGCCGAGTAAGCGCTTATTTCTTTTATTTTGCAATTTACATCCACGCTTTGTCCGAAAATTTTTGCTTTCTTGGCGCCGTCTTGGATGCTTCTTCCCAAAGTTCCTTTGCCTTGGTAGCCGATAAACAAAATCGCGTTTCTGGGATCTGACAAATAAAGCTGTTCGTGAAAAATTATTCTTCCGCCGTTACTCATTCCCGAGCCGGCAATTATTATTTTCGGCGGTTTTATGAAATTGATTTCTTTGGATTGTTCGACGGTTAGCGATGTTCTTAGCCCCGGAAAATCGAAAATAGCGTCGCCCCCTTGAAGCCGGCTAATGGCTTCGGTATCGAAATAAAGGGGATTTTGGGAGAATTTTTTATAAACATCAGTCAGTCTTATGGCCAGCGGGCTGTCTATAAAAATCGGCACTCTCGGAATTTTCCCTTTTTCGACCAGATCGTTCAATTCATATAAAAGTTCTTGCGTTCTTTCCATCGCAAAAGCCGGAATTAACAGCACGCCGTTATTTTTTACCGTTTCTTCAATGGCGTCTTCCAGTTCATCTTTTCTTTTTGAAAAATCTCCGTGCAAGCGGTTGCCGTAAGTGGATTCAATCAATACGTAATCGGCGGCCGGTATTGGCTCCGTGTCCTTAATCATCGGCGCCGAGTAGTTTCCCAGATCTCCGGAAAAAACGATTTTTTTTCCGCTGTCGGAAGTTATGGAAATAAAAGAAGAGCCCAAAATATGGCCGGCGTCGAAAAATTCGATTATCAAATTTTTGACGCGAAGAGTTTCGTGATAACTGATTTTTTTCCAAAGCTTCAATGTTTCGTTTATATCGGAAAGGGAATAAAGCGGAGGTTTTTTCTCTCTCAAAAATTCTTTTCTTAAAATACCCTCCGAGTCTATCAGGAGATGTTCGGCAAAATCTTTTGTCGGCGGCGTAGAATAAATAGTTCCTTTAAAATTTCTTTTATACAAAAGCGGCAACCGGCCGGTGTGGTCGATATGCGCGTGCGTAACAAAAACCGCGTCGATGGTTTTCGGGTCGTAAGGAAAGTCCTCGAAATTTTTTGGATCGCAAAAAGTTCCGCCTTGAATAAGCCCGCAGTCAATCAAAACTTTCGCGCCTTCGCTTTCCAATAAATAATTGGCGCCAGTTACTTCACCGGCCCCGCCGCAAAAAGTTAATTTCATCAATAACTATTTTACAACTTTATATTTATAATTCCAACACAAAAACGGTCGCCTTAGGCGACCGTTTTTATTTACTCTTCTTTTTTTAGTTTCAGAACGATTCTTTTTTCGTCCGATTTTATGGATTCGATTATAAAGTTGTATTTTTTTCCGATTTCAAGTTCGTCTCTCATTTTTTCGAGCGATTCGAATTCCGAAACGTGTATCAGTCCCCATAAGCCGTCTTCTAAATCCACATAAGCGCCGAACGGATTGAATTTATGGACAGCGCCCGTAATCTCCTGACCTTCTTTAAGTTTGCCGGCGGCTTCTTCCCATGGATTGGTTTTTAGCGCTTTCAAAGAAAGGAAAACCCGGTCTTCTTTTATTTCTATTATTTTCGCGGCAACAGCTTCATTTATTTGGACTATTTCTTTGGGATTGTCTATTAGTCGCCAGTCAAGTTCGCTAACGTGTATCAACCCTTCAATAGCCGGGTTGTCGGCGAACCGGACAAAAGCTCCGAAATCGGCGATGCCGGTAATTATTCCGTTAATAACGTCGCCCACCTTATATTTAGCTATTAAGTCTTTGGCGCTTCCTTCAACCGCCTCCCTCTCGGATATTATTAATTTATTGGTTCGATGGTTCAGGTCGATTATTTTAACGTTTAATTCCTGGCCCAATAATTTTTTTAATTCAGACAAAATTTTGCCTTTGTCCGCTTTTTCCACCCGCGGGTAATGTTCGGACGAAAGATGGGAAACCGGCAAAAACGCTTTGATTCCCAAAAGTTCCGCCACCAGTCCGCCGCTGTTGGCGCCGGTTATTTTTATTGCGATGGGCTCGTTTTTTTCCTTTAAATCCTCCAGTTCCTGCCAATTTTTTTGATGATGGGCGTTTGCCAAAGACAGTTCCACAAAGCCATCGCTGTTTTCTATTTCGGATATTTTGGCGTTAACCGGATCGCCAACTTTAAGATTTTTAATTATGGTTTTGGCGTTTAAAAGTTCGATTCCGTATACGATGCCGGTTCCGTATTTGCCTAAATCAAAATGAACCGCTTTCGGTGTCCGGGCCAAAAGTTTGGCTTCTATCAGGTCGCCCTGCTTTAAAAAGCTCAGTATGTTAGGGGCTGCTTTGGCAAGCTGGTTCATTGCCGATAGTTGTTTATCGTTTTGCAACGTTGTAGTTTCGGTCATATATATAGTATAGAGAAAAATTGTAATCAAAAAGGAATTGAAAAGCAAGGGCTTCTCTGGTATAGTGAATTATAGTATCGCGAGCGTCAGCGAGCAAATATCAACTATATCTATAAGTATCCTCCTGATATTTATGGATAAATGCGCCTTCGGCGCGATATAGGCTTCGCCTAAAGGCTACGCGATATTCTTTTGTTATGGTTATTTCTTATTACGGCGAAGGATGCTTAAAATTGCAATCCGGCGACCAAGTTATTTTAATAGATCCGATTGAGTCCTCTAGCGGTTTGACAGCTCCGCGTTTTAAATACGACGCGGTTTTAAAAACTTTAACCGCCTTTCCTTTGTCTTATAATTCCGACAAGGAAGCTGCCGCGGAAGTTTTAGGAGCCGGAGAATATGATTTTAACGGCGTAAACGTTAAGGGTTTTTTTGTCGCGGAAGAATCATCTGAAAAATTTTTAAAAACCATTTATTGGGCAGAAATGGAAGGGATAAATTTTTGTTTTTTGGGGCATATTTCCCAAGCGCTTTCCCCGGAAATAATGGAAGGGTTAAACGGAATCGATATTTTGGTTGTGCCTGCGGGAGGCGAGCCGTTTTTGGATCAAAAAACCGCAGTTAAATTGATAAAGCAGATTCAGCCGAAAATAGTTATCCCCGCCTTTTATAAGGTTCCCGGATTAAAAAGGAAGGCGGACGACATTAAAAAGTTTTTGGAAGAAATAGATACCGCGAAAGTTGAAAAAACGGACAAGCTGGTTATAAAGAAAAAAGACATCGAGGAAATTAAGCCTACAAAAGTCGTAGTATTGACGATTTAGCAATGATTTATGAGTTGGTTAAGTAAAATAAGGCATTCCAATGAAGAAAAAAAGAAAAAAGCGATTATTTTTTTAAGCGCGGTTTCAATGATTATTGTTATTTTTTTTTGGATTTGGTATATGAGTTCCTATATTAAAGAAGTGGGGACTTCCAAAGCGGACGAAACTCGCGAAACTTCGTTTTGGCCGGTTTTTAAAAACGGCGCGGCAGTTATCGGCCAATCAATTAAATATAAATTTAGCGAATTAACTTCCGATTTATATTCAAAAATACCAAAAATCGGCGGCGAAAGAATTATAAATATACAAAATCAGTAAAGCAAAGCGTATGAAAAAAGATAAATTACCGGAAAATAATCAAAGCAGTTCTCGCGTCGGCTCAGGAATTGAAAAGCGAGAAATATCCGACGAGCTTCAAGAGTCATATCTTGATTACGCGATGTCGGTTATTGTTTCGCGAGCTTTGCCGGATGTCAGAGACGGCTTAAAGCCGGTTCAGCGAAGAATTCTTTGGGCAATGTGGGAAAGCGGACTAAGAGCGAGCGCCAAATATAGGAAATCCGCCTCGGTTATCGGAGATACGTTAAAAAGCTATCACCCGCACGGCGATATTTCCGTGTACGACGCGTTGGTTAGAATGGCCCAGGACTTTTCTCTTCGTTATCCTTTAATTGACGGCCAAGGCAATTTCGGCAGCCAGGACGGAGATTCAGCGGCTGCTTACAGATACACTGAGTGCCGTTTATCAAAAATAGCCGAAGAGCTTCTTATTGATATAGAAAAGGATACGGTTAATTGGCTGGACAATTATGACGGCACCACAAAAGAACCGTCGGTGCTTCCCTCTAAGCTCCCCCACCTTCTTTTAAACGGTTCTTCGGGTATCGCGGTAGGTATGGCGACCAGCATTCCCCCGCACAATCTTTCCGAAGTTATTGACGCTACTCTTCATTTGATTGATTCGCCCAAAGCCACAACCGAGGACTTGCTGAAGTTTGTTCAAGGTCCTGATTTTCCGACCGGCGGCATTATTTACGATAAAAAATCCATAGCCGAGGCGTATTCTACCGGCCGCGGTTCCATACCAGTTAGGGCGGTGGCGGAAATTGAAGAAAGAAAAAAGGATAATTTCAATATAATAATCACCGAAATCCCCTATCAAGTTAACAAGTCCGAGCTTCTGATAAAAATGGCCGGCCTTGTTACCGACAAAAAAATTCAAGGCATAAAAGATTTGCGCGACGAAAGCGATCGCGACGGACTAAGAATTGTCGTTGAGCTTAAAAACGATGTGCCCGCGCAAAAAATATTAAACCAGCTTTATAAGCACACGGACCTTCAAAAGAATTTTAATTTGAACACAATCGCTTTGGTTGGCGGACTTCAGCCCCAGCTTCTTTCGCTGAAAGAATTTTTAGCCCAGTATATCGAACACAGAAAAGAAGTTGTTCGCCGAAGAGCCGAGTTTGAACTTCGCAAAGCCAAAGAGCGGGCGCATATTTTAGAGGGTCTTGCGAAAGCGCTTTCGGTTATAGATAAAGTCATCGAGACGATTAAGAAATCAAAGGATAAAGAAGAAGCGCGCAAAAATTTGGTTTCCCGTTTCAAGCTTACCGAAATTCAAGCCGAAGCGATTTTAGAAATGAAACTTTCGACTTTGGCGGCGCTGGAAAGGCAGAAAATAGAAGATGAGCTTAAAGAAAAGAAAAAGTTAATAAGCGAATTGGAAGCTCTTTTACATAGTCCGCAGAAAATTTTAAAAGTCATAAAAGACGAACTTTCGGAAATCAAAAAAAATTACGGCGACGAAAGGCGCACTAAAATTGTCGCAGGCGGCCTCACGGAATTTAAAGAAGAAGATTTGATCACCGAAGAAGAAGTTGTTATCACTCTTTCCCAAAACGGCTACATAAAAAGAGGAAATCCCGATGTTTTTAGAAGCCAGCAAAGAGGCGGCAAAGGTCTGATTGGTTCTGAAGTCGGAGAAGAGGATTTAATTTCGCATTTTATCGCGGCCAATAGCCACGACAATATTTTGTTTTTTACGGAAAAAGGAAGAGTGTTTCAAACGAAGGTTTATGAAATCCCAGCGGCGTCGCGGCAAGCCAAAGGCAAAGTCATCCAAAACTTTTTGGAAATTCCGCCCGAAGAAAAAGTCAGCGCCATAGTCAGTTATCCCGCTAAAAGCAAAGGCCAGGAAGGACAATTTTTGGTAATGGCTACTAAATATGGAGTCATTAAAAAAACTCCGCTTGAGGATTTTACCAATATCAGACGCACCGGAATCATCGGTATTAATTTGCAGAAAGGCGACGTGCTTCATTGGGTTAAATCGTCTTCGGGCAAAGACGAAGTTTTAATCGTAACCGCTCTGGGACAATCGATAAGATTCAAAGAAAGCCAGCTTCGGGCGATGTCGAGAATTGCCACCGGCGTTAAAGCGATAAAATTAAGAAAGGATGATTTTGTCGTTGGACTTGATATAATAAATACAGAGTCGAAGGAAAAACTTTCCAAGCTGAAAGTTTTGGTTGTTACGGAAAATGGTTTTGCCAAACAAACTTCACTTGGGCAATACAAAGTTCAAAAGCGAAGCGGCCAAGGGATAAAAACCGCTAAGATTAATTCCAAGACTGGGAGAATAGTCAGCGCGCAAGTGATTTTTGAAGAAGCCGAGCTTTTGGCGCTTTCGACAAAAGGACAAATTATTAAAACGACCTTGAAAAGCGTGCGGACTGCGGGACGCGCCACCTCCGGAGTAAAAATAATGACGTTAAAAGGAGGAGACAAATTGGCTGGCGCGGTTACGCTATAAAAATTAACTCGTGTATAATAATCGCTCAAAAATAGTTTTATTCGGGGTCGGAATAATTGTTCTTATTTTAGTTGTCTTAAGTATTTTTTGCGTTATCCCTATAACCAAAAATTGCTCCAAAACTTCCGTGTCGGGAAAACTGGTTTTCTGGGGAGTTGATAATGTTTCCGCTTTTCAGGCCACTATAGACAACTATAGCAAGCTTTACGACCGCAAAGTTCAAATTCAATACCAACAAATTCCCGAAGCGGATTTTGAAAATGAATTTGTTCGAGCGATGGCGAAAAATCAGGGTCCGGATATTTTGATGTTCCATAACTCCTGGCTTTTAAAGCAAGGCGATCTTCTAATGCCAGCCGCTGACGCTCAAATTTCTTTGGCAAATATTCGCCAACTTTTTCCGCAGGTTGTTGAAAAAGATTTTACTTATCAGGGCAGAGTTTATGGTTCGCCGCTTTACCTCGACTCGCTCGCTCTTTTTTACAACAAAGATATTTTTAATGCCAATGCCGTTGTTTTTCCGCCCGATAATTGGAGTGATTTTACGAATTTGGCGACACGGCTTACAAAAAAACAAGCCAACGGCCAGATTTTTCAAGCAGGCGCCGCTATCGGCAGCTCTGATAAAAATATTGTAAACGGAACCGATATTTTAAATACGCTAATGATTCAATACGGTTCTTTGATGGTCGACCCATCCTTTATGCGAGCCGATTTTAGTGGCAAAGCAACTAACGCATTTGATTTTTATACAGGTTTTGCCAAGCCAGCCAGCAGTAACTATGTTTGGAATCAGAATCTGGGCAATTCATTTGATTTATTTAGTCAGGGGCAGGCCGCGATGATTTTCGGTTATGCTAATCAGATTTCGTATCTCAAACAAAAAAATCCGCTTTTGAATTTTACGGTTGCTTCTATGCCGCAAGTCGATTCTTCGAATCCTAAAAATTACGCCGCTTATTGGGGTCTGGCGGTTTCTTCTAAAAGTTTAAACTCCGATCTTGCCTGGGATTTTATAAAATATCTGACAACCGACCCGCAAAATTCTCTTACATATCTTCAGGCGACAAAACGCCCGCCGGCTTTAAAAATTTTAATCAAGCAATATCAAAATGATCCGGATTTGAATGTTTTCGCAAACCAAGCACTTTCTGCTGATTCCTGGTATCAGCCGGACCCCGACCAAACCAGTCAGATTTTTTCAAACGCGGTCGAATCAGTATTGAACGGAAAAACAAATTCCCAGCAAGCGCTTGACCAAGCCGGCGCGCAGATAAATAATTTATTTAAATAACCAATAACTAACAACCTACAACCAACAACAAAGAGTCATTCAGAGCGAAGCGAAGAATCTCGAGATCCCTCGCCACGCTCGGGATGACAACGAAAAACCATGATTAATTTAGTTAATATTGCCAATGCGGCTTTGACCCCTTTAGTTCAGTGCGGTCCGGGAACGGCTAAGCTCGAATGTACTATTTGCGATTTATTCCAGTTAGCTCAAAATATTTATAATTTTGTCATTGTTTTCGCGTTTGTTTTGGCGCTCGGCGCTTTGGTTTGGGCGGGGTTTAAAATAATGACTTCTGCCGGAGATCCCGGAAAGTACAAAGAAGCGGTTGGAAAAATAAGAACTATCTTAATCGGCATAGCCATTCTTCTTTTAGCCGGGTTCATAGTTGATTTGGTTTTGAAAGTTCTTGTCGGCGGCAGTTTAGGTCCATGGAATAAATTTCCTTGCTAAGCAGTTAAAAATTTTTTATAATTTTAAAAATGCCCAGTACTACAACTTCGATACATTCTCTATAAATTTTTGAGAACCTGAATTAAGTTGATATTGGGTAATAAAAATAAGAATAATCAATAAATCACAACCTCGAGAATTAACACAAAAATAATCGAAGTTGTAGTACTGGGATGAGAAAAAACATTAAAAAAATTTTGAATTGGCTTAAAGTCGCGCCTTTGTTTGCTTTTTATCAATTAGCCGAAACAAGCGGAGGTCAGCCGACAACAAGCGGCGGTCAGCCAACTGGAGCAAGTCCTTCTGCTAGCGGCGGGAGCGGCCAGCTTTTTAATTATTTTGGATCCGGCTCGACTCTTGATAGCGTCCTTTCCAAAATAATCGATTATTTTATCGGCGTTTCGGTTTCTGTGGCTGTGATAATAGTTATCTACGGCGCTTGGAAAATGATGACCGCGTCAGGCGACCCTAAAAAATTCCAGGAAGGCCAAAAAACAGTTTTATACGCCGCAATCGGATTATTAGTAATTTTACTCGCGCGAGGAATCATCGGCGCGTTGTACGGAATAATACAAACGTTATAATAAATATAAAGAAAAAGGTCGAGGTCGAATTGATACGATACAAAAAAATGAAAAAAGTTTTACAAAGTATTATTTATTCAGGAGCGATTTTATCGCTCGCGTTGCCGGTATTTTCGTTTGCCGCGATATTTACTCCGCCAGGCCAAGGACAACCCGGAAATATCCCCATAACCGGCCTTTCTAATGTGTACGATACGCTAGATACAGTGGCTAATTATTTATTGGGATTATTAATTGCCTTGGCGGTTGTTTTTATTGTTTGGGGAGCGTTTCAGTTTTTAACTTCCGGCGGAGATGAAGCAAAAACCAAAGCGGCAAGAAATCATATACTCTGGGCTCTTGTATCTGTCGCGGTTGGCTTGCTTGCTAAAGGGCTAGTCGCAGCAATAAGAGGAATTGCCGGAAACTTATAAATTTATTTATTTAGTGATTTAAAAAAACACTCCGATTTACTGGGGTGTTTTTTATTATTTTTCCTATAATCAATATTCTTACAATAAATAATTTTTATATGCGATATAAAACGGTTAAGTGGTATAGTATACTATACCACTAAAAATTTATTTCCGAATTAATTTTGCAAACTATTTTATTTTTTTATACGCACCAATCCGTGTGTATTTATAATTCGTATGAAACTGTAATAAATAAAAAAATCCCACTTGTACTTCAGCGCTCTTGCGCTGAAGTACAAGTGGGGCAAACACCGTTAGAAGTCGCGGACGCATCGTACGCGTCCTACTTCTAACGGGGCAAACCCCATTAGAGAACGCCGTGCTAAGAGCACGACTTCAGTCGCTCGCGGCGACTTTTCTCTAACGGGGCAAAGATCAACTTTCGTTCACGTCAATAATTCGGAGAACCGCAGGCTGTTCGCTTCGCACCCGAAGCTGCCCAGCCTGTTGATCTCTTAAAACCTCCCAGCCAAACCTTCCGGGTCCCAGTCGAAAATCCCTTAAAGAACCGTCGGGTTGGGCTGAGCGAATGATGATGGGCTGGTTGGCCTCCAACTTGTACTCGGTTCGTTTTCCCTTGACCGAAGTTGCGAAGAGATAATTATCCTCCCCTGGCTTGATCGGGAATTCCATCCCAACGAGGATTTTCTGGTTGGTTCCTATTTCCGTTGGTTTCGTAGGAGAATTTAAGGAAAATACTGCAACGACATTATTATCGATTCCTCTCGCCGCGGTTCTCGCGAGAGCCGTTGTGCGGGGGAGAAACAACGAAATGACGATTGCGATGAAAATCATTGATGCAACAACCGTTATTGCCCTTCCGTTAAAGATGAAAGCGCCCCCAAAAAGACGAGTCCCAATAAAAATGATAAGGGCCAAGAGCAGTAGCAACGGGATCAACTCAGGTCTTTTCTCGATAGGAATGACTATAAGCATTATTGCGAACGATAACTCGGCGAAAATAACATGTAGCGTTAATCGAACATAACGTTCTCCAAGTCCTACTGTTGTTCTGTGCCAGACCGCGTCGATTATCAACGCAATCGGCGCGGCCAGCAAAGAGAGTAAGATCGTGAAGAACGCCCAAATAAGTCCCGCAATTGAAATCCACATCGAGAATCCGAAAATTCCCAGAAGCAGGATTGGTATAGGCAGAAGCGCCGCTGCAATCGCGAGCCGTGAAAGTCCGATCCGATATATTTCAAGATCGGTTCTGTTTTCGCCCCTGACAAAGGCAAGGACCTCGGCGGCGTCCGCGGCGCCGGTGATGACTGTGTCGAGAATGAGCCGCAGCGTTAGGAGTATTTCACTAAGAGTTTCACGCATGAGGAGGGCCCTCCTTTTGATATTCTACAGTCCTCCGACCGCGTGCTGTGCGGCGATTGTTGAGCCACTTAACCCATTTATCGTTGAAAGGACGTAGTTCTGAACCGACGATACCGAATATTTCGTTGAAACGAATGCCGAGCATTCTTAACCACTGCATAACTATGTCATGGTTGAGAAACTCAATCGCGCTGTCGAATTCTTGAGGCGGGAGTTCGCCGAGCCAGACGAAGAAATTGATGGTTTCTTTTTCTGTCGCCGCCGCCTCTGCCGCTACTTCTTTCTCAGGTTCTTTGAGTATTAGAACTTTTCCGAGGCAATTCACGAGAAGGTTTTCTTCGCCGGGTCGATAATTTCCGCCGTCAGAATAAGACCGGGGCCGGCAAAACTGTCGGTCCTCTTGCCTCTTTCTGATGGTTTTTGCCGCGCTCTGCTGCCTCGGTTCCGTTGAAGACTCCATCTTCTGTAGAAAAACAAGAAGTTTGGCGCGGTAATGATCGCTCATCTTCGCCTGCACTTTTTTGGCCGTTTCCGCGGCCGCCTTGCTCCCGACTTCGCGAATGACTTCAGCGGCAGCGGTTCTTGACCCCACCTTCATAAGCCCCCAGGCTTTTCTGAGGAGTTCAAAAACAGCAATACCTCCTGCCGTTATCCCGAGCTCTTTTCCAACTTCTCCGGCGCTGAAATCAGCTTTCTTTTCTTCTGCCATGGTTGTCGTCCCCCTTTCAGGATTAAGATATCAGAATTATTGACCCCGTAGTAGAACTTCGGCTTTCCTCCGACGTTACGTCGGAGGATAAAATTTATTTCGGCCGAAGCTTCACTACCGGGTTGACGTAAACTATTTATAAGAGCAAATTTTGGGATAGTTTGTCCCATACACAGTATTTATGTGTGGGATTGTCTAATCCAAAATATTGAGATATAATACAATAAAATTATTTAAAAGTCAACACTATAGTAGATTTTGACTGTAGTCGCCAAAGGCGACATTAATTTATAAAATTAATAAAGTCAAAATTCACTACGGGGTAAAATAAGGGGGTTTATTAAAAAGCACACTTTAATAATGTATAATTTATTTGTTTAATATGTCCTCGTGGCGGAAATGGAATACGCGTAGCGCTTAGGACGCTATCCCGTAAGGGTTGTGGGTTCGACTCCCACCGAGGACACAAACTATAAATCCCTTTGATTTCAAAGGGATTTATAGTTTTTACATCACAAGGGAGGAGAAGGGTATTTAAAAAAGCAAACTGCTTTGCTTTTTTAAAACCCCGGCTCTGGAGGAGTAATTTTTCATGTTTATTTATGAACGAAAAATTACGGGGGAAGAGGACTCCCACCGAGGACACAAAACAAAAAACTTATTTAATCACTAAAGTACGTTTCCTCTTGCGTTGTATAGTATACTATACAACGACACTTCTACGTTTTTTATTTATGTCCTAAATCTTATTAGTTGGTGGTTGCTTCTACTCGCTCCTGCGTCTCCCGTGAAAAGTTTTATGTATTTCTTTAAGCTCTTTATTGGTCAAGTGCGTATAAATCTGGGTTGTGGAGATATTGCTGTGGCCTAAAAGTTCCTGTACTGACCTTAAATCCGCTCCGCCTATTAATAAATCAGTGGCAAAGCTGTGTCGGATTAAATGCGGATGGATTTTTTGTGAGATGCCTGCCTTTCTTCCATAAAAATCTATCAAGCGTTGGACTGTGCGAGGAATAATTCTTCCAAGCACTTTTGGATTTTTTGCTTTGGTTAAGCTCACAAATAAAGCTTCTTCGGCGTCGGTTCGTTTATCCAGATAATTTTTAATGGCTTTTTTAGCGGAGTCGGCTAAAAATACCACTCGTATTTTCCCGCCTTTACCGCGTACGGAAATTTCTCCCCTATTCAAGTCAAAATATCGGTTTAAAGCGCACAATTCCGACACTCGAAGTCCGGTTGAAAACAAAACTTCCAAAATCGCCTTGTCGCGCAGCCCTTTTAAATCGGTTGTTTTGGGCGCCGCCATAAGCCGCTCCAAATCCGAGTATTCCATTATGTCTATTTGTTGTTTTGGGATCCTGGGAAGCTCGATTTTTTCCGAAGCCAAAACTTTATAGTCGTTTTTCGCCAAAAATTTCAAAAAGTTTCTAAGCGCTATTATATAATAGCTTTGAGTTGTGCGCTTAAAATTTTCACCATCTCGAAGATTATGGAGCCGCGCCAGATAGATTCTAAAATCTCTTACGTTGTCAGCGTTGATATCGCTTTCGGATTTTATTCTGGCAAATTCAAAAAACGTTTTTAAGTAATGTTCGTAATTCTCCCGCGTTTCTTTGGTTCTGCCTTTCTCTATCTCAAGATAGTCGAGATAGTTTTTAAGTAGTTTATTTATATCAGCCATGCGTGTTGCAGTCTGGTTAATTAGTTGATTAGTTAATTTGCTGAACAAATAAATAGTTCTTAATAATTAACAAATTTTCTATTTAGCCAATTAACTGATTATATCATTAATTTGTCGTAAAATAAATTTAAGAATTGACAATCAAGGCTTTAAATGATACCCTTTAAAAATCATGTTAACTAAAACTCAAAAGAAAAGTTTGATCAAAGATCACGCTATTCACGAAAAAGACAGCGGGTCCGTGGAGGTCCAGGTTGCTTTTTTAACCAAGCAAATTAACGAGCTCTCCGGCCATCTTAAAAAAAATCCAAAAGATCATTCTTCCAGAAGGGGATTGCTTCAAATGGTTGGCAAGAGAAAAAGATTTCTTGACTATCTTTTAACCAAAAGGAAATCTTCTTACGACAAGATTGTTAAAAAACTCGGACTTAAAAAATAAAGGGCTTTGTCTGAATTTTGGAGAGCGAGCGAACAAAATTCAGACACAAAACCCTTGCCCCGCCGCGGCGGGGTGTTCGGTTTTAAAGTTAAATTTAACTTCGCTCCACTTGTAAAATTTAAATAAAACCGGCACATGAGAAATAAAAATCAAAGAGTGGGCATTTTTATAGATGTCCAAAATCTTTATCATTCAGCCAAGCATCTTTACGGCGGCAAGGTAAATTATCGGGAGCTTATTAAAACGCTCGTTGACGGTCGCCAGCTTATCAGAGCTTTGGGCTATGTCGTTAAAAGCGAAACGTCCGATAAGTCCGCGCCTACGGGCGAGGCGTCCTTTTTTGAGGCCCTAGAGAAAGCCGGCGTTGAATTAAGGATGAAGGATATCCAAGTTTTTCCGGGCGGCGTTAAAAAAGCCAATTGGGACGTTGGAATGGCCGTTGACGCTTTAAGAATGTCGGGATTTTTGGATGTCATAATTTTAGTTACCGGCGACGGCGATTTCGAACCGCTTGTTGAATATATCCAATGGGGTATGGGCAGGATTGTTGAAGTTGCCGCTTTCAGTTATAATACTTCATCGAAATTAAAAGAAGCGGCCGATCTTTTTATTAATTTAGAAAAAAATCCCAGAATAATGATAAAAAAATAAAATGCTTGAATTCAAAGAATTTTCAATTGATTTTCAGGGTAAGCCCCTTAGTCTAAAAGTTTCAAAAATAGCCGAGCAAGCCAACTCGGCTGTTTTAGGCCAGTATGGCGACACTGTGGTTTTGGTAACCGCCACGATGGGGAAAAATGACCGCGCCACGGATTATTTTCCATTAGTAGTTGATTACGAAGAAAAATTTTACGCCGCCGGTAAAATTATCGGCAGCCGTTTTATCCGGCGCGAAGGCCGGCCTTCAGAAGAAGCCATTCTTTCCGGCCGGATGATAGATAGAGTGCTAAGGCCTTTTTTTAATTCGCGAATGAGGCGCGATGTTCAAATTGTTATCACCATTCTTTCTTACGACGAAGAAAACGATCCGGATTTTATTTCCCTTCTTTCCGCTTCTGTTGCTTTGGCAATTTCCGATATTCCGTGGAACGGGCCGGTCGCGGGCGTTAGGTTGGCAAAAATGAAAGACGGAAATTTAATGATTAACCCGACCAAGACGGAAATTAACGGCGGGGAATTTTTATTCGAATCCTTTGTCGCCGGAAATGAAAGTAAAATAAATATGATAGAGCTGGCGGCAAACGAAGTTTCCGAAAAAGAAGCCATCGGCTCGTTTGAAACAGCCCAGGAAGAAATAAAAAAACTTATTAAATTCCAAAAAGAAATAATTTCCAAAATCGGCAAACCAAAATCCGAGGTGCTTTTGACGGAGCCGGACCCGAATCTGAAGCATAAAGTTCAGGAATTTTTGCTCCGACGTGAAACAGTCGGAGTCCCGACCGAAGCGTCGGGAAAAACCAAATTGGAAGCCGCGGTTTATGTTTCCGACAAAGCCGAGCAGAACGACAATTTACGAAAACTAAAAGAAGATTTGAAAGAATATTTGGTTTCCGAGGGGCTGATTCCTGACGGAATAGACTCTATTATTGAAGAAGAAATCGACGCGCTTATCCATAAAAATGTTTTGGAAAAAGATTTGAGGCCCGACTCTCGAAAACTCGACGAAGTCAGGACGCTTTTTGGCCAAGTCGGTTTGTTCAAGCGGCTTCACGGTTCAGCGTTATTTTTTAGGGGCAGTACTCAATCGTTGGCAGTTACAACTTTAGCCGCTCCAGGACAGGAACAAATGATAGAAACAATGGAGGTTTCAGGGAAACGCAGATTTATGCTCCATTACAATTTCCCCCCCTATTCGGTCGGCGAAATAGGCAGAATGGGCGCTCCCGGCCGCAGAGAAATCGGCCACGGCGCTTTGGCGGAAAAAGCCATAAGGTCAATAATCCCTTCAAAAGAGGAATTTCCTTATACTATCCGCGTTGTTTCAGAAATTTTGTCTTCGAACGGGTCGTCTTCTATGGCAACTGTCTGCGCTTCGATATTGTCTTTGATGGACGCGGGCGTTCCTATTAAAAAGCCGGTGGCAGGCATTGCAATGGGTATAATCACAGAGAAACCACAAACTACAAACGACAAACAGAAATACAAGGTTTTAACCGACATTCAAGGGCCGGAAGATCACTACGGAGATATGGATTGTAAGGTTGCGGGTACGACAGACGGAATTACCGCCATGCAAATGGACGTGAAAATTGAAGGAGTTACGGCGGATATTTTAAAAGACGTGCTGGCTCAAGCTAAAAAAGCCCGGCTGGAAATTCTGGAAGTTATGAAAAAAGTTATCGATAAACCGCGCGAGAAATTATCCGAATTTGCGCCGATTATTTTAACCCTTGATATAAATCCCGAAAGAATCGGCGAGGTTATCGGTCCGGGCGGCAAAATTATTAATATGATAATTAAAGACACCGGCGTTACGACAATAGACATCGAACAAACCGGAAAAGTATTTGTTTCCGCAACTACCCCAGAACAAGCTCAAGCGGCGATTCAGTACATCCAGTCCTTAACAAAAGAATTTGAAGTCGGAGAAATTATTGAGGGTAAAATTATCAAGCTTTTGGAATTCGGCGCCATTGTCGATTTGGGCGGCGGTAACGACGGAATGATCCACATTTCAGAAGTAAAAAGCGGATTCGTAAAAGATATTAACGAAGTCCTTAAATTAGGCGATATTGTAAAAGCAAAAATTATAAAAGTTGAAAACGGAAAAATCGGACTTTCGATAAAAGCCCTAATGCAATAAAAACCAAAAAAAGTCAGAATAAAAATAGAAAACTAATTCGGTTGAATAACTAAAAAACTCGCCTTTAGGCGAGTTTTTTAGTTAAGCGGGATTTGAGCCGGGCCGCTCTGTTTTTTGCTATTATTTTAACTTTCGCGGCCTTGTCCAATTTTTTATAAACGGTTTTCAACTGTTCCTTCGCTTTTTCTTTGTCCTTGGTTTCAAGGAGATTTTTATATTCCTTGAGAACTTTTCTCAAATCAAGTTTTCTTTTCGCGTTTATTTTTCTTTTCCGCTCGCTTTGTCTTAAAGCTTTTTTTGCTGATTTTGTTCTTGGCATGTAAATTAAAATTTGTTTATGTTCGTCATCTTATTATATAAGAGATTAATTGTCAACGATTTATTTATAAAAACTTATGAATAATAAAAAATGGCCGGAGCAAGGCTCCGGCCAACCAATAGCATTTCGTCTTAGAAAATCAGGTTTTTTGTCTGAATTCATCCAATATATAAACCGAGATTTCTTGAAATGCTTTAGTATATAAATTACTATTCGGGTCGGCGGAGTTTAGAATTTGTACGCACTGACTAAATGTCAGTTGAATATCGCGACAAATTTTATCCTCCACTTCTTTTTTGACTCGTCTGATATTGTCACGGAGTTCATAATAACATACATCCAGTAATTTAAACAGCGTGTATAATTTATCAAAGTCATCCATCGCCGCCTTTTTCATTTTGGAAATTATTTCATCACGGTTTTTGCAGGTGGAAATGGTTGATTCGTCTCGCGGAGTAAGGTCAAAAATCGTTTTCCAGTGCCAAAAATCAGAAGCGCGTTTTTCCATTAAGTCCAAAATAAATATTTTGTGACCTGAATAAATATTTGCTCGGTAAATTTTGACTAATTGATCGAATTCAAGCCTATCAATAAAATCTTGGGAGATAATTTTTGCGTTGTAAAGCAGCGAAACCGCCAGTCCGAAGTCGAGTCCTTTAAACGCTAATATTTCAATCGTGTCTTTCAGTTCTTGGTTCTTCTGACTCTGTTTCATAGTCCACCCCCCCCTGATTCCTAATTTATTTTCTAATATCTTTCTATAGACTAAAGAAAACCAATTTGTTTGTCAATTTTCCTCCCTTTATAATTTTTGCTTTGTATTTTATACTATCCATAATGATTTATTCCCTCTCAGGCACGCTCACCGTCAAAACCAAACTTTTTATTATTATTGAAACAAGCGGAATAGGCTTTAAGGTTTTTGTTTCGAAGCGGACGATTAATAAACTTCCGAAAATAAATTCCAAAGCGAAAATTTTTTGCCATACTCACGTCAATCAAAACGGAATCGAGCTTTACGGATTTTACGATAAAACCGAAATGGATGTTTTTGAAATGCTGACCTCGATTTCCGGCGTCGGTCCGAAAATGGCTTTGAAAATTTTATCAGTCATAAAACCGGAAGAATTAATGTCCGCCGTAAACAAAAAACGCTCCGACCTTCTTACAAAAATTTCCGGAGTCGGCAAAAAAACCGCCGAGCGCATAATTTTGGAATTAAAAGACAAAATAGCGGTTAAAGAAAGCGAAGAAATTATTTCTATGCTGGAAATCGACGTTGATATTTCCGAAGCGCTCAAAAGAATGGGTTATAGGCAAAACGAAGTAAAAGAAGCCGTAAAATCCATTTCTTCAAAAATTGAAAAACCGGAAGAAAGAATAAGAACGGCATTAAAATTTTTAAGTAAAAGATAGGGAGTGTATTCGCGAGCAAATATATTCGTAGCGCGGCTCCGCGACTGAGCGGGCAAGGTGTCCAGCCGCAAATTCCTATGAGCACCGGCGGTTCTTTGGCTCCAGCGGCCAAATCCCGCCTGCGCTCTCGGCATCGCAAGTCGCCTAAGGCGACACCAAGCTTGCGATACCTCCGAGAGCTGCTCTACGGAACTTGCGGCTGGACGAGCGAAGGAGTGGCGCCAGTGAAGCCGCTCGCCGGGCGGCTGAACGGTAGCGAGAATATACTTGATCGCGTATTAAAAAAATGAATTTAGAAAAAATTTTAAATTTAGGAAGAAAAGCTATTCCAAAACCGGTTTTTGAATTTTTTCAGCCAGCTTACCATTGGATGCTGGCTTTTTTAGGCGCGTTTCTTTATGGTTCTCCGTCAAAGAATATGATAATTATCGGAGTTACAGGGACAAAAGGCAAAACCACCACTTGTGACCTTATTGCTCAAATCTTAAATTCATTCGGTTATAAAACCGCGCTCGTTACAACCGCTCTAGTGCGCATAGGAGATGAAGAATGGAAAAATGAGCATAAGCAAACTATGCTTGGCCGGTTTAAGCTCCAGAAATTTTTAAGCCAAGCCGACGAGTTAAAATGCCGGTATGCTGTTGTGGAAACGTCCTCAGAGGGTATTTTGCAATATAGGCACCGGTTTATAGATTACGATGTGGCGGTTTTTACCAATTTATCCCCCGAACATATTGAACGCCATGGCGGTTTTGAAAATTATAGAAGCGCTAAAGTAAAACTATTTGAAAAACTGGCCAAAAAAGAAAATAGCATAGGAATTTATAATTTGGATGATTCGGATGTTAAATATTTTTTGGAGCCTGGAATAAAAACAAAAATAGGGTACACAATAGAAAATTTAAAATTTAAAAATAAAAATTTAAAATTAAACCTTGATAAAATAATTGAAATTAAGAAAGTTGAACTGGGGCCGGAGGGATCGAAATTTTCAATCAAAAGCGAGAGATTTAAAACCCCCCTGATAGGAGAATTTAATGTTTACAATGCGGTAGCCGCTATTGCCGTTGCGATGTCGCAGGGCGTTCCGCTTGATAAAATAAAGCCTATTATCGGCAAGGCAAAACAAACCCCCGGCAGATTGGAAAAAGTGGAAAATAAAAAAGGATTTACGGTTATTATTGATTACGCGCACGAACCGTTTAGCTTGGAATCGGTTTATAAAGCTGCTATAAGCTATAAGCTATCAGCTAAAAACTCATTGATTTGTTTATTAGGGGCTCAAGGCGGCGGACGCGACAGATGGAAGAGGCCGAAAATGGGAAATATTGCCGCTCAATATTGTGACAAGATAATTTTAACGAATGAAGATCCTTACGACGAAAATCCAAATCAAATTCTAGACGATATTGAAGAAGGCGTTCGAGCCGGACTTCGCAATAATCCGAAAAAATTCGCAACCGTAAATAAAATTATAGACAGAAAAGAAGCGATCCAAAAAGTTTTTTCTTTTGCGAAAAAAGGCGATGTCGTGGTTTTAACCGGCAAAGGAGGAGAAGTATCAATGTGCATCAAAAATGGTAAGAAAATCTACTGGGATGAAAAAGAAACAGTATTAGAAGCTTTAAAATAAAATTTTGCTTACCCCGCTTTTTGCGTAAAAAAAAGGGTCCCTATGCGGGGACCCAATCTCCTTTCTTTTCTGGGGGGTTTCTTCGGAAATACTCTTTAGCTTTGTCGCAGGCCAAGGCAAAAGCAGCCGGCGCGACAAAGTAGTTGTGAGTGTCGCGGGTATGTGCGCCCGGCTTGAACCTTTCGTTTACGCCGCCGGCCGTTATTATGCGACGGCCGAAGTGTTTCTTGTGACGGAAGGGTATAATAACACCTTCTGTCCATATCTGAACCATGTTCGGGTTGCCGAGTTTCCTACCTGTTTCAAAAACCCAGACATCCAGCACGGCGCACCTCCTTCCTTTCCTAGTAATGGAATGTTAGGATCGACTTCATGAAAGCGGGATAGCGAGAGGTCAGGATCACCATCATGAAGGCGAACACGGTCATGGCCAGCATTCCGCTGAATATCGGCTGGAAAAACTTGCGAGTGAAGCGGTCACTCCGCTTCCTTTTGCTGTTGTGCTTCTGGTTCGTGTAGTTGAACATTTTTACCCCCTCAAAGATTTTTTTACGATCTAACTAAATAATAGCATATTTTTTAAATCTTGTAAACCCCCACACCAAACGAGGATATTTTAATTTATTCCGTCAGTTGACGGAATAAATTCGCTTTATCAAAGCTGTGGATTTGATTTAATCCTCGTTTGGTGTGGGGGTAAATACCCTATAAATACAGTCAAATAGAAATATTTTTATAATGAGAAATAGTTGGGCTGTCAGCGTTATTCAGGGTTATAGCGATCAAATCAATTCGCCATCCCCTCGTCTTATTTATTAAGCCTTGGTTAGCGTTTGAATATAAAGAGGCGGTCCTGGCCACTTTTTTAAGTTTAGAAGAGGTTAATTGATCCTCAGGTTTTAGGCCAAAATTAGTAGATTGCCGGAGAGTTTTGACTTCTATAAAAACAAGGGTTTTGTCAGGGTCTATTGCTACAATATCGATTTCTCCCCACGGCTTTTTATAATTCCGCTCGATAATCCGGTATTTGTTGTTAACCAAGTACTCGCAAGCCAAATCTTCGCCATAATTACCCAATTCAGATTTTAGAGTCATTATTATGATATAATTATACTAAATGTTAATCGGTGATACAATATAAAAATATGGTGCCAATGTTGGCCGCGAAACAATTTGAAACAAATCCATTAACCTTTGATTATATAAGAGGGCTTATTGATGGAGAGGGATGTTTCTCATTTACTCCAGGATATAAAAAAAGTGATGGGAGAAAGCAAAAACAACCGGCATTTGTGCTGGCAATGCACGAAAGAGACGAGAAACTTATTAGATTAGTTAAGGAAAAGTTAGGTCTGAGAAATAAAATTTATAATCATAAATCATGGCAAGGAGATGGAGTAAAACGCGGAAGAAGGGCTACTTTAATAGTGCGAGAATTTGATCAATTAAAAGACATAATAATTCCTCTATTTTATAAGAAATTACATGGATATAAAGGGACTCAATTCGTTAATTGGCTTGAAAAAATCGGTAGCGATCCGGATGTTTCCGATAGGCACAAATCGTTGTACCGGCTTTATAAATGGGGAATTTATGACGAGGAACGGTTTTTAAACAAGTTTAAGGATTAATTCTACCACCGTTATTTATAGGTTTTTTAATTCGGCAATGACCATTGCCGAATTAAAACAGTGGCTTTGCCGAATTAAAATGTCTGGCTTGTGTAGACAACAAACACTTTAAAACAAATTTCAGGGGTCTAAAGTATAAAAAATGTTTATCAAGTTTTGATAAACAATCTTTTACGACAGATTAGTCTAAAATTAGGCTAGAAAATGTTTATCAAAACTTGATAAACATTTTCTAGTGTTTTAATAAAAAAGTTCGGCAACTTGCCAATTGGTTAGTTCGGCAATTGCCGAACTAAAAAAAGGCAAAAATGCCCTTAACCCACCCCTGGATTTTTAAGAATAGCTCAACATTACAGATATAGATTTCAAAAGATCCATAAGAAAGCCACCCTTTTTTGGATTTAGTAGCTTTTTTTACCGAGGGTTTGAAAAATTGCTTTAAGGGGATGCCGGAAATTTCCGACCAGTATTTTTCTGCGTTTCGCGGGTTTATGTGGGGTTGGGTATAAATATGGCCCCGAAATTTGTATTCCGGAACCTCGCAAACGCTCCTAAAAAAAGCCATCATTAGCTTAACCGTCTCTGGATCGCTGTTTGAGAACCGGACAAGGCCTTTTTGGGTTTTTCCTCCCCCTGTCCAATACAATACCGAGCCAATTAGCCGGAGCTCATTTTGGGTCACTTTCTTTATTTGCTTTTGCGATTGGTTTAAGAGGTTTTCTTGTGAGGCGATTTTCCGAGCTAGTCGAGTTGCGCGTCTTTTTTCCACAACAGAGAGTTTCGCGGTACGCCTTGATAACGTTTTCTCCTGGTCTTTGGTTAGGGCGACGTTGCGGACCCAGATACTCGCGCTGCTTTTTGAAACGTTTAAGTTTTTCGCAATCTCGTTCAGAGAGTAACCATAAGCTCGGAGTTCCCGCGCTTTTTGTTTTTTATCTTGCTTCATAATCGAACTGGTGAAGATAATTGCTATATTGAATATAGCATACGGGTTCGATTATTACAATAAATTAAGGAGTTTAAATATTTGTGGGCGATGAGGGATTCGAACCCCCGGCCTTCTCGGTGTAAACGAGACGCTCTAACCAACTGAGCTAATCGCCCGATAATTATAATTTTATTTCCACGAGCTTTTAATGCGTTTCAGTCGTATTTCCGTTACCGCCGTTGCTTAACGCATTAAAAACTTTTTTAAGAGCGTACTCAAAGAATATAACGCCTATTATTAAAAGCGTCAAAAATAGAGCAGCGCGTTTTAAGTCGTGTTTAAGAATATCGGTTTGGTGGGCGAAAATGTATCCGAGAGAAATTAATAAGGCTGTCCAGACGGCCGCGGCGGTGGCGCTGTATTTTAGAAGTTTTTTAAGAGAAATTTTTGAATAACCGGCGCAGACCAAAACCACTCTGTTTAAATTCCAAGCGAATTTAGAAATAAAAATCCAAAAACCGCTTCTTTTTTCCAGCTTCCGCAAAATTGGCGCGGTATTCTCGGTTGTGAAAAATAAAAATTTTTTTCTTCCGCTTTCAACCAATCTTTTCCCCAGGCTCCAATAAAAAAGATCACACAAAATAACTCCAACAAAAGCCGTTAACAGCGAAGGGAAAAAACTAATAGCCCCGCTTCTTACTAACACCCCGGTGAGCACCAAAATAATTTCTCCTTCTATGAACATTCCTATAAATATAGCCAGATACGCGAGTATTCGGTGAACTTCGGAGAGGTTTAAAAACAAAGATTCCATATGTATTTATTATAACAAAAAAAGTGCGAGTGGCAGGGATCGAACCTGCGACGGCCGTCTTATAAGGGCGGTGCTCTACCACTGAGCTACACTCGCATCCGGTAAATATAGCAAAAACTTTTATATAGTCAAAGTTATTTTAATGTTGTAATCGGCCTGCTTTGAACAATATAAAATTTATTTTTCTCCAAAGCCCATTCAATATCCTGTGGTTTTTTATAATAATTTTCTATATTCTGGCATATTTTTACCAGTTCTAAAATATACTTATCAGACAACTTCTGCTTTTTCTGCTTGGCTTTAGGGACGACGTCTTCTTTTGTGCCGTTTCCGTGGCGGACAACCATCATTTTTTGTTCGGAGATATTCGCGTCTAAAATAGTATTTTTAATTTTATGCACTATATAGGTATCCGGAGTGATTTTGCCCCCAACAATCGCTTCGCCAAGGCCATATCCGGCTTCAATCACCATTTGGTTATAATCTTTTGTTACCGGATGAACCGTGAAAGTAATGCCCGAAATTTCCGACTGGACCATTTTCTGCACAACAACCGCCACGGAAACCTTTTGCCTGTTCAATTTTTTTTCAAAGCGGTAAAAAATAGCTCGGGGAGTGAAAAGCGATGCCCAGCACTTTTTAACATTTTCCAAAAGATTTTCCTTTGAGGTATTTAAATAGGTTTCCAGCTCTCCGGCCCAGGAAGCGGTAAAGGAATCCTCGGCAGTGGCTGAACTTCTTACCGCTACGTATTTTGCTTTTAGCTTGGAAAATTCAATCAAAATCTCTTTGGCGATATCTTTGGGAAATTTGGCGCTTAAAATTAAATTCCTGATTTCTTCGGAAACTTTTTCAATGGGGTTTATGTCCTTAACCTTTACTTTATGAAGCAGCGCCTCAATTTCAACGCCCAAATCGGTTTCTTCTAAAAAATTGTCAAAAGCTTGCGCTAAAACTACGAATCCGGGCGGCACTGGAATACCGGCTCGAGTCATTTCTCCCAGTGACGCTCCCTTGCCTCCTGCAGTGCCAGTGTTTTCTTTAGATAATTTCTTAAAATTCTTTGTGTACATTTATTTCAAAATTTTTACAGTTCCTTTGTTTAAATCCATTTCAATCCTGTCGCCATCTTTTAAAATTTTAGTGGCGTTTTTCGCGCCGACAAGGCAAGGTATGCCGAATTCTCTGGCTATGATAGCAGGATGAGAAGTTATTCCTCCTTTATCCGTAATTATAGCCGCTGCTTTTATAATAATTGCCGCGAAAGAGGGATTGGTTAATTCCGCAACTAAAATTTCTCCTTCTTTAAAATTTTTAAAGTCCGCGGAGTTTTTAATGATTTTTACTCTACCCCTGGCTTTTCCTTTGTTTGCCACGATCCCTTTTATTTCTTTCATAAATTGTAAATCTTTTTCAAGTATGCCACTCCTATATATTTTTCGTATTCCTTTTTATTTTTCGGGTAGGACATTTTTATAAAATCTGTTTTTAACCGCTTATTTTTTACTTTTTTAATCATTGCTTTCTCCGGCCGCCAATTTAAACCGGCCAAGGCAAATAACCCTTTTAATTCATAAGATTGTTGCTCCAAAAATTTTAATTTTGTTTTTTCAAAATTATACCTTTTTGCCTCAAGATAAATTTCGCCGATTTTATCAGCTATTTGCCGGATTAATTTTTCAATTTTAAAGCTAGTCGCTGGTTTTCCGTCCAAAAAAACCAGGTATTTAAACAATTTTTTGGCATAGTTTCTATCCGCTAAAATATGGGTAGTTACAAAACGCATTTTGATCCTTGTGTTTTTATACAAAACAAAAATAATTATTTTTTTGAATTTAAAATTTTTTAATTGAGGCCACAATTCTTTAGGAGATAAATCGGGATAATTCTTTACAAGTAGAGAGAAATTTTTGTATTTGTAAGGGCCATCGTTGGAATATCCGTATTCGGTTGAATAATCGTTGTAAAGCGCGTGGTTATACAGCGCTAAAATACCGCTTAATTTGGATATATTTGCCTTTTCCTTTTCGTCGGCAACCTTTAATTTTGGAAGAATCCTGCTAATTTCTTTTTTTTGTTCTTAAAACACAGCTTTTTTCATTAAATAAATTTTTGTCTTTGCTTAACCAAGACATATACTTTATAAAAAAGTCAAAAATAGTTTTTGCTTTTTCCTTGTCATAATTAAAATAAGCGCCCATATTTACAAGCGTATAAAATATATATTTTATAGAGCCATAATTGGGGAGAATTGTTAAGATTTTATTTTTGGAGATTTTTTCGCTTTCAATTATTTTGATAGCGGAATAAATTTTATCCATCCAAAGATTAAAATATAAAGGATAAAATTTAAAGGCATTGAACGGCAGATGAGATGCCGGATCGTGGTCGCCGAAAGTAAAATCACTTACGGCATCAGAATAATCCCGTATCCATTTATTTGGGTTTAAATTATTCATTTTGTTCTTCTATTTTTATCTCAAATTCTTTTCCCCTCCACGCGATTTTCATCTGATCTTCGCCGATTGTTATGGCCGTGCCCTCCGTGGTGTCTGTAAGCTTTTCGTTAGAAATTTCTTTAAAACTTTTAGGAGAAACCTCGCCTGCTATCAATTTTAAAATGGCGGCGTCCAAATCCCAGCGATGCGAAACCGCGCCGATAACCACCGGTCTGTCAGGAAAATATTTTTTTGCAAATTCATGAATTCTGTCCAGACCAAATAAATATTCCTCCGCTACCGTCTCCGGATTCGGACCCTCTACCCCTTCAATGTTTTCTCCTTTGGTAAGAGACCATTCTTCAAAAGCTCCTTCCTCGTCATCGCCGTATTTTTTATCCAGATAATCGAAATATTCAAAATTATCTTTTTTAGCGTCCCAACGGCGGCCAAATGAAAGTTCTTTAACGAACAGAGGAAAATCAACCACTATTTTTTTGTTTTTATTTTCGTCGCTTTCGATTATTTCAACGATTTTTTTAATCGTGGACGAAAGTGATTCGGTTTTTCCTGCTCGGCTTAAAATTTCCTCTTTGGTTAAGACCAGCACGTTTTCATCGTCTTTGTACAACGCTTTTAATCCTTCGCCCACGGCAACGGCTGTTGATTTGGTTCTTGCGAGCTCCGTGGCTCCTCCAATATAAATTAGAGCCCGGTCAGGGGCGTTTTCAACATTTTCTTTTATTTCCCTGGATTTTTGCTCCATAGCTTTTTCAGCTCCTTTTTCGCTAAGCCCGGGGTATTGCTCTGATTCCGGATTTTTCCCGCCCGGTTTATCCGAATGTCTGAAGATAAAAAACTTTTTTTCCATTAATAAAATTATACAGAAACCTGCCGGTTATTAAAACAGCCCTGCGACAAACTCAGGACTGTTTGGTGTCGGCGTATTAAATTAAATCGTCAAAGGTTTTAATCTGAATCCTTTTATCAACTTGTCGAATTCTTCCCTTTCTATTGTTTCTTCGGTCATCAATTTTTTTGCAATGGCTTCCAAAACGTTTTTTCGTGAAGTAATTATTTTTTTGGCAGCCGTATAAGCGCGCTCAATGAATTTTTTTACTTCTTCGTCTATTTGCGTCGCCACTTTTTCCGAATAATTTTTTTCCGTGGCGATTTCTCTGCCTAAGAAAATTAATTCCTGTGTTTTGCCAAAGGTTATAGGCCCCAGTTTTTCGCTCATTCCGAATTTCGTAACTAATCTTCTCGCCAATTCGGAGGCGGTTTGCAAATCATTGGAAGCGCCGGTGGAAACATCTTTAAACATTATTTCTTCGGCTGAAAATCCGCCTAACATTACCGCTAAGTC
>JAJYNK010000038.1 GCA_021786355.1 bacterium | reverse complement strand
AGTATTTTTGGCGGCGTTTCCTAAAAAACTATTCAATCGCTTTAAATCTATTTCCATAAATTTTAAAATTCGCTATTACCCTAATACAAAAATTTGCTCAAAAAGTAAAGAACCAGACCAAGTCCGGAAAATACTCCAGAAATAATCCAAAAACGCATCGTTATCTGGCTTTCGGACCAGCCTTTGGCCTCAAAATGATGGTGTATCGGGGCCGCCAGAAAAACTTTTTTTCCGTTTCTAAATTTTTTAGACGCGAGCTGGATTATGACCGAAAGCGCTTCTATCACCAACACCAGTCCGATTATGGGTAAAAACAAAATGGAATTCGTTAAAAACGCGATTACGGCGAGAACAACCGTAAGTCCCATAATTCCTGTTTCTCCCATATAGAATTTCGCCGGCGGAACATTAAACCATAAATACGTTATCAAAGCCCCGATAATAATAACTATAAAAGTGGTTAAGTCGTATAATCCCCTTGAATAGGCTATGACTCCATAAGCTCCAAAAATTGGCGCGAGCACCCCGGCCGAAAGCCCGTCCAAACCATCTACCACGCCGGTTGAAAACGTTGCTAGGATAGCCAGGACAAAAATTATTATGTACAAACCGTCTATCGCTACGTTTCCATAAAATGGAATATAAATACTGCTCCAGCCGAGTTTAGAATAGAACCACCATGCGCCGACAAGGGCTATGGCGGATATTAAAGCCAGGCGGGTTTTAAACCGCATTCCGCCGGTTATGTATTTGCCGTTCCCCTTGATTGTTTTTATATCGTCAACCAAACCCAAAAGAGAGGCGGCGATTAAAGAAAAAAGCGGCAGCCAGGTTTGTGAACGGCTTAAAAAATTAATTCTGGCGGCGATTGCATGCGGGAAAAATCGCGAGATAATTATAGTCAGAAAAGTCACCACTAAAACCGTACCCCAAATTAATATCCCTCCCATTCTGGGAACGCTTGTTTCTTTTATGCTGTGGAATTTTTTAAAAATCGGAGCGTCAAGTCCGTCGGCGCTTACGTTTTTCGGCTTCTTTTTCCAGGCCTGGTATTTATACAAAAAATAACTTAGCGCCGGCTCAATCAAAAGCGCGACCACAAAAGACGCCGCCAAAAAACTTATAATTCTGATTATTAAGAATATGTGAGTTAGATACATTCTAAAATTTGTTCGCTTTCTTTGAACCTATCGTTTGATCCGAAAACTATTATAACGACCGGCTGGCCCCGGACATTAAATAACGAAACCAAATTTCCGCCGGAATCGTTTATAAAACCGGTTTTGCCGCCGATAAAGCTTGATTGGCCGGCAAATTTATTTATATTTACAAGTACCTGCCTGGTTCTGGTTTTTGTTTCGTAGGCTGTGTCTTTTGGCGTTCGAGTTATTTTTAAAATCTCGGGATGATAATTATAAAGATACCTCATCAATTTTGCGATGTCACGCGGAGTTGATTGGTTTTTTGGCGAAAGGCCGGTAGGCTCATAAAGACTCGTTTCTTCCATGCCGACTTCTTTTAATTTGCCGCGCATCAATGCCAAAAATTTATCTTGTCCGAATGCTTCCGATAAAGCCATTGCCGCGTCGTTGCTGGAAAGCAAAAGCATAGCTTTTATCAAATCGTTTGCTTTAAATGTTTGGACTGATTTGAAATTGCCCGCATCTCCCTCGGTTTTTAACGCCTTATCCGTAAGAGTTATGGGAATTTCGGGGTCTATATTTTCAACAGCGACAACGGCGGTGATTAATTTAGTTATTGAAGCGATCGGCCAGCGCCGGGTGGAATTTATTTCCGCCACGCTGTTATTTTGATTCAGATATTCAACTAAAATCGCTCGGCTGGAAAATTCAACTTCGGAACAGATTCCTTCGGAAGCGAATTTCAAGGTGGAGGTGGGGTTTTCCGAAAAATTTCCCGTTGAGGCTATTTCCGATACGAATGTTTTATCGACAACCGGACTTTCTTGGTTTATGTCTCCGCCAGCGCCCTCTAAAACATTTTTAACTGTGGCAAGAGCCGAAACTTTGGGGCTGGAAATTTTACCGCCCCAAATTTTAACCGTCAAAACGGAAGCGATAAAAATTAAAGTTAAAAAAAATATGCGGCTGTACGATTTCATGTTTGTTGGCTGTCTTGAGCCGATAACTCTTTATATTTTTCGTACTCAGGCAATTCTTCTATTTTGGAAATGCCCAGATATTTTAACAGATCCATGCTGGGCTTGTAAAAAAAGACGTGCTGATTGTCCGGCTTGTTAAATCTTTCTATAAGGCCTTTTAACAAAAGATTTCTTACGGTAAAAGACGAATTAACCCCCCGGTAATAATCAATTTGAACGCGCGACAAGGGACCGAAATAAGCAATCAACGAAAGGGTTTCTAAGGCTGCCGGCGTTAAGCTTTCATCAAATTCGCTTTTTATAAAGCCCTCTATTAAAGAAGATAGCTCTGGCTTTGTGGCCAATTCAACTCGCGAACCGTCTCTGATTAGCGTTAATCCCCTATTTTTGTCTTCTAAAATTTTCGATAATTGTTCTACTAACTCGCTTACTTTTTCTTCACTAACCTCTAAAATTTTTGAAAGTTTTTTTATTTCAAGAGGTTCTCCATGAACAAATAAAACAGCCTCCAAGGCCGCTAATATATTTTCTTCCGAATATTTCATTGTTAAATTTTATGATATAATAATTAAACATGCAAATACTCAAAATAAAAAATTTGAGCGTTAATTTGGGCGGTGAAAAAATTTTGCAAAATATAACTTTAGAGGTGAACCGCGGAGAAATTTTAACCGTGATTGGCCCCAACGGCGCAGGAAAAACAACTTTGTTTAAAGCGCTTCTTAATATGATTTCCTACGAAGGCGAAATCAAATGGGCCCCGAATGTTAAAATTGGCTATGTTCCACAGCGTTTGGATATAGATATTGACGTACCGATAACCGTCAAGGAATTTTTTAAATTGCGGGGAAAGATCGCTAACGCGAAACGCATACGAGAAACTCTCGGTTTTATTCAA
>JAJYNK010000007.1 GCA_021786355.1 bacterium | reverse complement strand
AAATTAAGATATTTAGCATAATAGTTTTAATTATTATTTCTAACGGGATTCATTATATTAATAAAACGAAACAAAAATGATTATATTTCTAAGACGGCGAGCAAAGGTTTATTTTCCAGCTGGCGGAGGGTGTGGGAGTCGAACCCACAGAGGGCTTTTGACCCTCGCAGTTTAGCAAACTGCTGCCTTGCCGTTCGGCGCAACCCTCCTCTATACCGCAAATGTTATATTATTTTTGATACCTTTTCAAATGTTTAATACCCGTCTCGAAATAACTAACCAAGTTACTTACTGCTATTGATCGCAGTAAAATAAAAATATTTTTTACACTTATTATTATTTTATTATTGATTTCTCATTTATAATGTCAGTCAATAAGTAGGTTTTCAGCACTATAGTTGACTATAGTGGAATTTTTATCCACTTTCTCCTCCATGGCGGCGTAATTGAATAAATCAAAATTTTACTGCTTTATGTATTTAAATCTTTTTATTTTATTTAAAAATGCCCCAGACCGGTTTCCCGGTCGGGGCAAAAAGAACTTGTTGGGGATATTCAGATGAAATGAATCGTCGACTCCTCGATGCCATGAGAACGCAACGCACCGTGAAGTTGCGTGACCATTTTGTCCTCAAGCGAAATCCGCCGTCCGCTTGGACATAGCTGATTCAAATGGAGAGTAAGATGTATCTCGCTCGCGCCCTCCTTTTGAAGGTTTTTCGCAAACAGTAAAATTTCGTGAACCTTGTCCTCGATCGTGAGTTCTCTCGACTGCTGGCAGGCGCTATCCTTAGGTCTCCACGTAAGAGACCCTATTTTCGCGCCATTTCCATTGCCGTTTCCTTTTGTCCTTTTCTGCATCGTTTCCTCCGAGATTTTTTTTGAGAAGCAGTATGGCCTACTCGCACACCCTCTTCTCGCCCGGAGAATGATCCTTTGTTTCGGATTCGTCACCGTGATTTTCCCTCGTACACCCGCATTGCTTATCGCACGGCGGATAACAGGTGATTTTCACGATGGAGCCCCGAGAATTCGGCACAACACGCGCAAAACTGGATCCTTTGTTCATCTTTCCTCCCTAAGCTGAAATAAGAGCAGGTTTTAAACATAACATTAACAGCTCTCGCCGTCAACCCCGCACCTTTTACGGATTGCGAAGCCTTTAAAATTCTATTGAAATTTAACCTGTTTCGCGCCTCAACTACAAAAAACAATTTAAGTTTGATTTAATGGCTTCGATAAGAATTTATATCCGTAAAAGGTGCGGGGTCAAGGGTCGGCACATAAATTGGAGATGAATAAGAGCCGTCTTTCCTTTTGCTGGGTTTAAAACTTTGGTTCCCGCTGTTATATGCTTTATATGAATTATTTTGCGTTTTTCCAATGTTCGATAAATTCAGAAAATTAAGAGACGGGATTCCTCCGTCTTGAACTTTTTTATAAATAAGCGGAGCTTCCAAAAAAAGCGCCCCGAAAAAGGCAAGCAAAAGAACCAAAACCATTAATTTTTTGGGAAAATCCTCCATATAAATAGCTTACAACTTGTAGCTTAAAGCTTTTAGAATTTTTTTTAAAAATTTATTCATACACTAACAGCTATCAGCTAAAAGCTATATAACTATGTTAATTAGTCGGTCCGGAACAAAAATTATTTTTTTAATTTTTGACAAACCAATGGCTTGCTTTATTTTATCTGAATTTAAAACAACCTCTTCGGCTTCTTTTTGCGAAATTCCTTTGCCAACGGAAATTTTATCTCTGACCTTGCCGTTTATTTGAACAACCAGATCAAATTTGTCAAAATGAATTAATTTGGAATTATAATCGGGCCATTTCTCCAAGTGAATTGAATTTTTGCCTCCTAACTCCCTCCATAATTCTTCGCTAAAATGCGGGGCAAAAGGCGACAACAAGCTTACAAGAGTTAAATAATGGCCCTTATTAATGTCCGGCTCTTTTTCCAATTCATTTGCCAAAACCATCAGGGCGCTCACCGCGGTGTTGAATTTAAAGCTTTCAATATCTTCGGTGACTTTTTTAATTGTTTGATTTATAAAAATCTCCAATTTTTTATTCTTGAGTTGTAATTTTGATTTTTGATTTTTGATTTTTGATTTTAGTTTATATACTCTATCCAAAAATCTTTTCATTCCTCTCAAACCATCCGTGCTCCAGGCGATGCTTTGAACAAACGGACCCATAAACATTTCATAAAGCCGCAAAGTGTCGGCTCCGAAATTTTTTACAATGTCATCGGGGTTAATAACATTTTTCCAGCGCTTGGACATCTTTCTGCCGTCTTCGGCTAAAATCAGGCCCTGATTCATCAATTTCTGAAACGGCTCTTTATTAAAAACCGCTTTGATGTCGTATAAAAATTTGTACCAGAAACGGGCGTATAAAAGATGCCGTGTGGCGTGCTCAACGCCGCCGACATACAAATCAACCGGCATCCATTTTTTGATTTCCTTTTTGTCCCATTCGTATTTCCTGCCTTTTTTCATTAAATAAGCAATGTAGTACCAATTCGAACCGGCCCATTGAGGCATCGTATTCGTTTCCCTGTGCGCGTGGCCGTTGCATTTCGGGCATTTTGTAATAATCCAATCTTTAATATTGGCCAGCGGTGATTCGCCGGTGCCGGACGGCTCGTAACGCTTAACTTCCGGTAATTTCACGGGCAAGTTTTTTTCGGGGATTTGAATCCAACCGGGATTTAATAATTCACCTTTGGTGAATTTAGCTTTTAGCTTATAGCTGTTAGCTTTTAGTTGATTTATTTCGTTTTTGCAGTTTTCGCAGAAAACAAGCGGAAACGGTTCTCCCCAATATCGTTGGCGCGCAAATACCCAATCGCGCATTTTGTAATTTATTTTCTTTCCACCCAATTTATTTTTCTCAAGCCATTTCACCATTTCCTGACGGGCTTTTTGAGAGGTTAGGCCGGTAAATTTTTGGGAATCAACAACATGCCCGTCATCAATATAAGCCTTATCAAGCGCCGGACACTTTGGCTCGGGATAATTTGGACAAATAACCATTCTTATCGGCAACTTATATTTTTTCGCGAATTCCCAGTCGCGTTCATCGTGCGCCGGAACCGCCATTACCGCGCCTGTACCGTATGACCCTAAAACATAATCCGCCACAAAAATCGGCACTTCTTCGTTATTAAACGGATTTACGGCTTTTATTCCTTTTAATTCAATTCCGGTTTTATCTTTTACCAAATCAGTCCGAGCCAAATCGGTTTTCTTTTCGGCTTGATTTACGTATTTTTGAACAGCATCATAATTTTTAATATTTGATTTCAGATTTTCAATCAAAGAATGTTCTGGGGCGACAACTAAATAAGTGCATCCGAAAATAGTGTCAAGCCGAGTGGTAAAAACCTCTGCTTCGCCTACTACGGATTTCGAACTATCCCGACGCTTCGGTCGGGACCCCGACTTTACGTCGGGGCGTACTACGAACTTTATCGTCGCGCCTTCTGATTTCCCTATCCAATTTCGTTGCTGGTCGATAATCGGCTGGGGCCAGTCAAGAGATTTTAAATCGTTCAATAATTTTTCCGCGTAAGCGGTCATTTTTAAAACCCATTGGCGAAGAGGTTTTTTCTCAACCTCGCTCCCGCACCGCTCGCATTTCCCATCTTCCAAATCCTCCAAAGCAAGACCGGTTTTACAACTCGGGCACCAGATAATCGGTTCGCGCGAACCGTAAACAAGTCCGCGCTCAAACATTTTTAAAAATATCCACTGCGTCCATTTATAATATTCGGGGTCGGTAGTATTGATTTCTTTATCCCAATCATAAGTAAAGCCGATTTTATTCATCTGCTCTTTAAACCTTTTTATATTCCTGTTGACAGCGATTTTGGGATGAATTTTATTCGCCAAGGCGTAATTTTCCGCCGGAAGGCCGAAAGCGTCCCAACCCATCGGATGTAAAACATCAAAACCTCGGCGCATTTTAAAACGCGCCACCACGTCGGTGGCAATATACCCTCGCGGATGGCCGACATGAAGTCCTTCGCCGGAAGGATACGGAAACATATCGAGCACATAAAACTTTTTACCTTTTCCGCGGCTCTTATAAATTTTTTTCGCCTGCCAGAACTTCTGCCATTTTCGCTCAATTTTCTGCGGATTGTACATATTAAATTAACTAATAATTAAACAATAGATTAACCGTTTCCAGCTGATTTATATTGTACGGAATTTTAATAATCGCTTCTTTGAAAACTCCGCCAGCGCCTTCTCTAATTTCTGCGATTTCTCCTATTTTCAAATCAAGAGGCGCGCCCGGGCCGGCGGTAAAAACAGGATCGCCGATTTTAACCGGTTTTTCTATCAACGTTATTTTAGGCGCGTTGCCGCCTTTAAATAAGCCGTTTATTTTATCATTGCCGATTTTAACCGCCAATTGCCAGTCGGGATCGAAAACCGTCCGCACTGTCGAGTAATTTTCAAAAACTTCGGTGACTTGGCCCAAAAAAATATTTTGGCCTTGGACGGCGGTCATAGAATTTTTGACGCCCTCGCGAGAACCCGCGTTTATTGTTAAAACATTTTTTATATTAAAAGGATAGCTGGAAAATATCCTTGCGGATAAATTTTTTAAAACCACGGCGGAAGCGAAGGAATTATTATTTTCGGAGCAAAAAATTTGGGATTTTTGAATTTGCGCCCTTAAAATTTCGTTCTCATTTTTTAAAGATTGTGTTTCTTCAAAATTATTCCCGCCCAGCGATGCCAGAAAATTAAATTTTCCAGAAGAAAATTTCTTTTCAATAAAAAAACCGCTCGCAAATACCGCTACCGCCAAAAAAACAATTAAAAAGGCAAAAATCGCTTTTTTCATAAAACCAGAAAACTTATGTATTTATATCAAGAGGCTTCAACGCAGTAACAAAAATAGGATCGTATTCGTCCAAATTTTCCGCCGCCACTCCCGTGCCTCTGACAACGGCCGTAAGCGGATCATCGACAACGGTAACCGGCACCGACACCTCTTTTGCTATCAACTGATCTATGCCTTTCAATAAGCTTCCTCCGCCGCAAATATAAATCCCTCTTTTTAAAATATCTCCGACCAGTTCCGGCGGTGTTTGCTCTATAATTTCTTTAATATTATCCACGATAATATGAAGCGATCTGTTTAAAGCAGCCCGTATTTGATTGTTTTTAACAATAACCTCAACCGGAAGACCGCTTGAAACTCCCCTGCCGCGAATCGGCATTTCCAAGCGTTCGTTTAAAGGAATGGCAGAGCCGATCGTTTTTTTAAGCTCCTCCGCTGTTGGTTCGCCGATAATTAATTTAAATTCGTCTCTTATAAATTTAACGATATCGTCGTTAAATTTATCGCCGGCGGTTTTCAAGCTTTTACTGATAACCGTTCCTCCCATCGATATAACCGCGATATCTATGGTTCCGCCGCCTATATCCACAATCATTGTGGCCACTGCTTCTTTTATGGGAAGCCGGGCGCCTATAGCCGCGGCAACCGGCTCTTCTATAAGGTAAGCCTTGGCCGCTCCGGCGCTAATAACCGCGTCTTCCACGGATTTTCTCTCAACCTCTGTTAAATTAGGCGGGATGCCGATAACAGCCCTGAAATAATTAAACGCCCGTTCGCCGTTTAACCGCTTAAAAAAATGGCGAAGCATTTCTTGAGTCATTTCAAAATCGGAAATCACGCCGTTGACAAGCGGTTTGATAATGCTGATGTGACTGGGAGTGCGGCCGAGCATTTTTCTGGCGTCCTCGCCTATTGCCACAACTTGTCCGGTTTTGTTATTAATCGCGGTGATAGACGGATCGTTTATAACAATTCCTTTTCCTTTAACATAAACCAAAGAGTTCGCGGTGCCTAAATCAATCCCAACATCTTTTACAAAATAGTTTGAAATCTCCTTGATTAAAAACATAGGCTATTTGGATAATTTGGTTATTAAGTCTTTTTTTGATACAAGCGATGATGTTTTGCTGTTCCTCCTTTTAATTTCCACCTTGCTTCCTGTTTTATCGCTTACAACCAGCCGGTACGTAATTCCTATTAAATCGGCCTCGGCAAACTTTTCGCCCGGAGTTGCGTCAACTCTGTCATCAAACAATACTTCAACTTCTGAAATTTGCAAATCCTTATAAATTTTTTCCGCAAAATCCCTGTTTTTTTTATCTTTCGACAAATTCAAAAGGTGGACTTTAAAAGGAGCCACAGCTTCAGGCCAAATTATTCCGTTTTTGTCATGAAAAATTTCCACAATAGCCCCTATTAACCGATTAAGGCCTATTCCGTAACAGCCCATAATAACGTCTTTTTCCGCGCCGTCTTGATCGCGATATTTTAAATCAAACGGAATAGAATACTTTGTTTTGAGCTGAAAAATATTTCCAACCTCAACCGCTTTTTCTTCTTTTAAATTTTTATTGCCACAATCAGGACAGGAATTCTGTTCGGAAATTATTTCTTTATTAACCGCAATTTTGCATTTCTCGCACAAAAATATCGTGTCCTCGCCCGCAGAAGATATTGTTTGGAACTCGTGGGAATATTTGGAAAACGTGCCTCCGGAAGCGAATGTGAAATAAGTTGAACTGCCGATCCCCGCTCTTTTAAACACGTTTTCGTACGCTTTTTTGCCCTTTTTAAAGTAAAAAAGATCGAGGTCTTTTTCGTCTTTATGAAAAGAGTAAAAATCTTTCATAAAGAACTCGCGACCCCTTAAAAGACCTGATTTCACGCGCTTTTCATCTCTAAATTTGTTCTGAATCTGAAAAATATAGGCCGGTAGATCCTTATATGAAAAAATAAATTTTTTTGTGAGCGGCACGATTATTTCCTCGTGAGTGGCGCCGAGCGCGTAATCAATTTTTGAATAATGGCTCGTGAACCTAAATAAGTTGTCCAGCCCTTCCCATCTTCCTGTTTTTTCCCAGTTTTCTTTCGGCTGAAGCGAGGGCATTAAAATTTCCTGGCCGCCGATAGCAACCATTTCTTCGCGGATAATATTTTCAATTTTTTTAAAAACGCGAAGTCCTAATGGCAAAAAAGTGTAAACCCCGGCCATTACCTTATCAACAAATCCGGCGCGGATTAAAAGCTGGGCATTTATCGAATCTTCGTCTTTGGGAATTTCTTTTCGAGTTTTGGTAAAAAGTAAACTTTGTCTCATTTTAATAGTTTATCCTGAGTTAATTGAAGGATTCGCTTTGGCGCATACGAGCAAATAAATCATTTTTTATTAAACCCATACTAACCTAAAAAAATATTTTTTTCAAACACTCAAACCATCAGTTGATTTTTTCTTAATTATCAATATAATAATTGCGCGGGGAAGTGTAACGGTTGCACGTGAGGCTCATAACCTTGAGGTAGCAGGTTCAATTCCTGCCCCCGCAACAAGAGGGCTGAAAATTAAGAATACTTCATACGGCCTTCGAGCGTTTATTTTTTTGATTCATTCATAACAAAAATTTTTCGCCCTGCTTCCCTTCGTCGCGGGCACCCGAAAAATTTTTTATTCATTCGCAAAAAATCTAACGCTCTCCGGCAAGTATTCATTTATTCTTAATTTTCGAAATAAAAATATATAAAAAATCGCCAGGGTAGCTCAGTGGTAGAGCAGGGCTTTCATAAGGCCAAGGCCGCGAGTTCGATCCTCGCCCCTGGCACGCGAATAAAATGAGTGTATAAGGGAGTAAACCAATTGATTGGTTTACGTGCGGGATCGAACGCCGGAGCATGTGGTGAGTAACAACGAACCACGCGAGGCGGTGCCCAGCCCGAGGAGCGCGAGCGGCGCGACGAGAGGCGCGGGCGATCCCCACCTCTGGCACAGAAATAACGGCACAAGCCGTTTTTAAATTAATACTTAAACAATGTCTCGCGAAGAAAAAGTTGAAAAATTAATAGAGGTTGCCCGAAGCTGTTTAGGAATGCCGTATAAATACGGCGCGTATCTTAAAGTAAATAACGGCGAAAAACCGGATGGTTTTGATTGCTCATCGTTTATCCAGTATGTTTTTAAACAAGTTGAGATTGATATACCGCGCTCCTCAATAGAGCAAGCCGCTTCCCCTCTTGGAATAGAAATTTCCTCGGATAAAATTGAGCCGGGCGATGTCGTATTTTTTGAAAGCACAAAAGGACACTACTGGCATGCGATTTTCCCGCCTGGAAAAAAAGTTTATATTGGCCACAACGCTATTTATGTAGGCAATGGAAATATAGTCCACGCCGCCGATAATGCGGTTTTAAACCCGATTCTTCAAGGCGTAGTGGAACATGCTATGAATATCTTGCCAAAACCAGCTTACGAAATAGTAATGATCAAAAGATTTATCTAGATTTTTATTCGTTTATCTGAAAAATCTTGCTTTTTAAGCCTTTTTTTGGTATTCTATAAAAACCCGTTAAATACCGCGGGTTTTAATTTTTATGTTGCAGCAACAAGCTTCAAAAAACGAAATAATGGCGCAAAATACCGAATTATCCGGACTAATTCCCAGATCGCCGGTGGTTGTGATAATGGGCCATGTCGACCACGGCAAAACCACCATTCTCGATACAATCCGCAAAACCAATGTGGCGGCCCGAGAAGCGGGCGGAATCACCCAATCAACCGGAGCTTACGAAATAACCCACAACGGTAAAAATATAACTTTTGTGGACACGCCCGGACATGAAGCGTTTTCGAATATGAGAAGCCGCGGCGCTACTGTCGCTGATTTGGCAATTTTAATCGTAGCGGCCGATGACGGAGTAAAACCGCAAACAAAAGAATCCATACAAACCCTCGAAGAAACAAAAACTCCATTTGTGGTCGCGATAAATAAAATTGACAAGCCAAACGCCGATATTGAAAAAACAATAAATGACTTGATGCAAAACGGAGTTTATTTGGAAGGCCGCGGCGGAAACATCAGCTGGCAAAACATCTCGGCGAAATCCGGCCAAGGCATAAACGAGCTTCTGGATTTGGTTCTACTCGCGGCAGAAATTGAAAATTTAACTTATTCTCCTGCTTCCGAATTTGCCGAAGGCGTAATCTTAGAAGCCAAAAGAGACAATCAACGGGGAGTAACCGCAAGCGCTATTGTTAAAAACGGCATTTTAAAATCTGGAGATTATATAGCCACCAAAACAATGTGCGGCAAAATAAAACTTCTGGAAAATTTTAAAGGAGAAAAAATCCAAGAGGCTTTGCCTTCCAGTCCGGTTTTAATTTTGGGTTTTGACGATTTGCCGGTTGTGGGAGAAAGTTTTAAAGCCGGACCGCTTGATATTGAAAAAATCAGATCGGGCCAAGGAGTAGATTGCAAAAAAAATTGTTTGTTAATACCGGCCTCGGACAAAAAAACGCTGAATATTATCATCAAGGCCGATGTTTTCGGATCGTTGGAAGCCCTTTCCCAAATCATTAAAAATTTACCCCAGGAAGATTTAGCCATTAATGTGGTTGATGAAAAAATAGGAGACATAAACGACAACGACATAAAACTTGCAGTTTCCACAAATTCTATCGTGGTCAGTTTTAAAACAAACATTTCCAAGTCGGTTGAAAACATGGCGTCGCTAAATAACGTTAAAATTATTTCGTCCGAAATAATTTACGAATTGATAAAAGCGATAACCGATAGGATAGAAAAATTTTACACCTCCACAATTATCGGAGAATTGGAAATATTGGCGGTTTTTAACGGACAAAAAAAAGAAGAGCAGGTTATCGGAGGAAAAGTCTTAAGCGGCAGCATTAAAAACCGAGTTCAAGTTAAAATATTAAGAGGCGACGTTTTAATAGGAGCCGGAAAAATAACCAATCTTCAAAAAGCGAGACAGGACGTTTCGGAGGTAAAAACAAATGAGGAATGCGGCATTATGCTGGACTCCGATGTTTTAACGCAGAAAGGAGACGTTTTAATAAATGAGATACCGCCAACAGAAATTAAGTAGCGTAATACAGGAAGAACTTGGCAAAATAATCGCAAGAGAATTAGAATTTCCCGAGACTCTTTTAACGATTACAAAAGTCGGCGTTTCAGACGACTACTCTGTTGCGACACTCGGAGTGAGTGTTTTACCCTCTTCCAAATCCAAAGAAGTCCTTGAAACGCTTGTTGAAAAACAGGGATTATTAAGATACGAGCTCTCTAAAAAAATAAGAAATAAAAGCGCCCCAAAATTAAATTTTGAAATAGACCGCGGTCCGGAAAACGCGGCTCGAATTGAAAAAATTTTAATAGACGATAAAATTACTGAATAAAGGCGCGGTAGCCAAGTGGTAAGGCAAGAGTCTGCAACCCAGCACCTTTTACATATGGCCAGATGGCGAAGAGGCAACGCGGCGGTCTGCAAAACCGCTATACGAGGGTTCGAATCCCTCTCTGGCCTCAAAAAGGTGCTGGGCGATTCTCCCCCGCGCCTCAATAAATTTAGATTGTTAATTATAAAGTTTTGCCCGGGTGGTGGAATGGTATACACGAAGGACTTAAAATCCTTTGGTCGCAAGGCTATGTGGGTTCGACTCCCACCCCGGGCACCAGTATTAAACTTTCAGGTATAAATTCTTGACGACTAGTTACTACTTGACGAAAGGCAAAAATTACATACAATTCAAGCAGTTATTAAACCACCAGAAAGGAGGTGAGAAAAATGAAACGAGAAATCATCGAGATCCTTGTGAAGTTGGAACGCGGGCGAATTATAATCTCTGACGCGGTCGATCGTTTGAGTCTGATTATCGGGCCAATCAACGACCGCGAAAGGCAAGACCTGGAGACGTTGGCAATCCGCCAGCTGACGATTCAGGAAGTCCTTGAACGCTTCAGCTACGCTCACCAGGAGGATGCCGCATGAAATCACTCCCCGCGGTATGGCACAAAGCCCCGTCAACGAGATCGAACACTATTCGATTTGAGGCGGGGCTTCTTTATTTTCTGAGTAAAGCAATAAGTATTTAATCAAATAAAAACTTGAAATAGCAACAATAACACCTCCTAAAATATCGCTCGGCCAGTGTACACCTACAAATATTCTAGCTATGCCCATAAAAAAAGTGGTTCCAAAAAACCAATAGCCGGCTTTTTTGTTTAAATAAAAAATTGTAAGCGATAACGCTGCATATGCTGCCATATGTCCGGACGGAAAAGAATAAGCATAATCGTATAAAAGTGGCTTGAACCCTAACACAACAAAAGGTCTTGGGCTATGATAAAAAAATCTGATAACTTCGGTTATGATCCCGCGCGATAAAATAATAGACAAAGAGGCTAAAGAAAAAAAATAAATTTTCCGCTTCCATCTCTTCTCTCTAAGAATCAAAAACAGAGCCACGATGACTAATATATAAGCGGCGTATTCAGCGAAAAAGATGCCTATAACATCGAGAATGCCGTTAGTATTTGCTAAACCGTGTATTACATTAAAAACTTGTTGATCAAAGAGCATGCCAATTTTATTAAAATTTATAAGCCGTAGGTGCAATTAATTTTACTATAAAATGAGCACCCAGCACCTTTTGTAGTATAGATTTATTGTTATGTCTAATCTGAGCCGTAGGCGACTTTGTCTTTATGTTTTGTATTTGCATAATCTCTGTGGCAAAAGGTGCTGGGTAAAGGTTTTGTTTCTAAAATTTCTGCGCCGCATAACGACTTGAAATTTTAGACAAATCACTTTACAAACGGCAGAAGTCCCATTATCCGGGCGCGTTTTATGGCTTGAGCCAGATACCGCTGATGTTTTCGGCAGGTTCCGGTGTGTTTTGGGTCGATAATTTTCGCTTGCCCGGAAATAAATCGCTTTAATAAATCAACTTCCTTATAATCAATATTTCTTAAATTTTGAGAACAGAAAAAACACTGTTGCATATTTTAGAAATTTTAAAAAGGCAAATCTTCCGGTTTAATTTCTTCTTCATCGATATTAATTTCCGGAAGTTCTTCTCTTGGTTTATTGTCCGCGCCTTCGACTGCGGGCTGCTTGTCCGAAGTAAATCTCGGTCCACTTCCCTGGCCCGGCCGAGGCCCTAATTGCATTCTTTCACAAATAATCTCCGTTGTTTTTTGGTTTTGGCCTTCCTTGTTTTTCCACGTTCTGGTTCGAATTCTTCCTTCAATTAAAACCAAACTTCCTTTTATTAAAAATTGAGAGGCTACTTCGGCCTGTCTTCCCCAAACTACGATATTGTGATAATCCGTTTCATCTTGTTTGGCGCCGCTTTTATCGAACCAAACGCGATTAGTTGCCACGGAAAAACTGCCGACTTGCTGGCCGGTAGACGTGCTTCTTAATTGCGGATCGGCGGTTAAACGCCCTAGTACGAAAGCTTTGTTTAAATTCATCCCGTTAGAAATGGCACAAATAATGCGCCGTAGTTAAATAATCGACGTTTTTATAAATTAAATCATAAATCACATTCCGGGGCTGTTTATTATTTCTAACGAGATTCATATTATTTCAATATTTCCTCTAATTTCTTTTCCAATAATTCGTTATCGATTACTGCCGGGGTTTCTTCTTTTTGAATTTTTATCTGCTCTCCTTCCAAACTCGGCTGTTTCTTTATTTTCGGTGGCTTAATAATCTCCCTAGCTCTTAATGCTATTTTTTTATCGCGCAACTGAACCGGCGGAGTGATAATTAAAAATCTCAAAATTTTTCCGTTCAGTTTAATCTTTTCGGTTAATTCTTTTATAAATTCCGGTTCCAGCGAAAACCAAATAAAGCCGAAATAGGCGGATTTCTCTTTTTTTATCGGATAGGATAAATTAATTTTTGAGGTCTTCCCCTCATTTAAAATTACCGCTCTGTAGCCGGAAAGCAGTTTCATAATTTCTTGCCGATCGTTTTCTTCCTTTGCTAAATATCCTATTTCGTATTCTCTTTTTTGTATGTCTTTTTGTTCTTCCATATTCCGTATGCCCAATTTATATTATTAGTCAAATCGACAAAAGTCAATAAAAATTTCTATTCCTCGGTCTCTTCTTTTTTTGCGGTAGTTTTGTCTCTATAACCAGTACCGGCCGGAATCAACCGTCCGATAATAACATTTTCCTTAAGACCCCGGAGCTTGTCTTCCTTGCCTTCTGCCGCGGCAGAAACCAAAACTCTGGCGGTTTCCTGGAAAGAAGCCGCAGAAAGGAAACTATCCGTTGAAAGTGAAACCGATTTTACGCCCATCAAGAGCTGTTGCGCCCGAGCCGGTTTTTTGCCTTTAGCTTTCATTTCGCGATTAATTTCCAAGAATTTTGATTTGCTACTAACTTCACCCATAACGAAATCGGTGTCCCCTGACTCTTTTATTCTGACTCTGGAAAACATCTGCCTTATTATTATTTCGATATGTTTATCGTTAATAATATTTCCTTCCGGAACATAAATCTTTTGAATTTCGTTTATCATATAACGCTCAACGGCTTCTTTGCCCTTAAACTCAAATAATTCTTTAAGATCTACATTTCCTTCGCAAAGCTGGTCGCCTTTGGAAACTCGCGCTCCCAAGCCCACAAAAACTTCAACAGTCCGGGGAATAATATATTCTATTATTTTCGATTTTTTGTTCTTAGGGATTTTAAGTTTTATAACCTTAACCGCATCGCGCTGTTCGATGTCTTCTATTATGCCGTCTTCTTCGGCTAAAATCGCCTTTCCCTTGGGAGAACGCGCTTCAAAAATTTCTTCAATTCGAGGCAAACCGTGGGTGATATCAAGACCGGCAACGCCTCCAATATGAAAAGTTCTCATTGTCAACTGAGTGCCCGGCTCTCCGATTGATTGAGCGGCTATAACTCCGACTGCTTGTCCTTTTTTGATTAACCCCCCCCAGCCCATATCAAGGCCGTAACATTTGGAACAAACGCCGTATAAGGTTTTGCAATAAAGTGGCGATCTTACTTTTACGGATTGAATCTTTTCATCTTGAAAAATAATTTTAGCGGCTTTTCTGTCAATTATTTCTCCGACTCTGGCTAAAATTTTATTGCCGGACTTTACGTCTTCCAAAGGAACTCTTCCGAAAATCCTGTGTTCGTAGGAATACCCGAATTCTTCTCCGTCTTTCCTTAAAATTTCGGTTCCTTCGCTGGTGCCGCAATCATCTTCTCTTATGGTTATGTCTTGCGCGACGTCTACCAGTCGGCGGGTAAGATAGCCGGCTGAAGCGGTTTTTAAAGCAGTATCGGTCAACCCCTTTCGAGCTCCGTGCGTCGAGATAAAATATTCCAAAGGAGTGAGCCTTTCTTTGTATGACGATTTGATCGGCAATTCGATAATTTCGCCGCTCGGATTGGAAACTAAACCTTTCATTCCCATCATCTGAACAACCGCAACCCAAGAAGATCTAGCGCCGGAATCAATAATAGAGAAAACCGAATTAAATTTTGACTGAATCTTAAGAGCCTCGGGAACAACTTTGGAAATTTTCCTTTTAGCTTCTTGCCAAACATCAACCACTCTGGCCTTTCTTTCAGAGTCGGTTAAAAGCCCTTCCTCGTATTGCCCTTGAATTTTTTCGATCTCTTTTTCCGCGCCGGCCAAAATGCTCGGTTTTTCTTTGGGAACTATGAGATCGTCCATGCCCCAGCTGACAGCCGATAGGGTGGCATACTTGAAACCGAGATTTTTTATTTTGTCCATTGTTTCCCAAGTCATTTCAGGACCGTAAATATCTATAACTTCGGCTGCTAATCTTTGAAGGGCTTTGCTGTTTAGGGCATCATTTACGAATCCGATGCCTTGCGGCAAAGCGGTGTTAAAAATCAAACGGCCAACAGTCGTTTCTATAAATTCTTTTTGGCCGTCTAATTTCACTTTTATCGGCGCGTTAATGTCTAAATATCCGAAATCATTGGCTAAAAGAGCTTCGTCGGAAGAGGAAAAAACTTTCCCGGCTCCGAGAGCGTCGCTGTCGATCCGAGTCAAATAATAAACGCCCAAAACTATATCCTGGGAAGGAATAACAATCGGATCGCCGCTGGCGGGCTTTAAAATATTTCTTGTTGAAAGCATTAATTCCTCGGCTTCTTTTTGAGATTCTTTGGAAAGCGGCAAATGAACAGCCATCTGATCTCCGTCGAAGTCCGCGTTGAACGCCTTACAAACCATAGGCGGAATTCTAATGGCTAAGTCTTCGGTGAGAATCGGTTTAAAGGCCTGAATACCCAACCTATGCAGAGTGGGAGCTCGGTTTAACAAAACTTTTTTATCGGCAATAACATCTTCCAAAATCGCCCAAATTTCGGCCGGAGCCTGCTCAATTAAACGAGTGGCGTTTTTTACCGTATGAGCCAGTCCGTCTTTTATGATTCTACTAATCACGAACGGCTTAAATAATTCAAGAGCCATTTTTTTAGGAAGGCCGCAATTCTGGAGCTTTAATTCGGGACCGACAACGATAACCGAACGTCCGGAATAATCCACACGCTTGCCGAGCAAATTCTGCCTGAACCTTCCTTTTTTACCTTTTAAAATATCGGCCAGAGACCTGAGTGGCTTTTTCTGTTTGGACATTTGAACGGCAGCGGTGCCAAACCTTATGGAATTATCAATTAAAGCGTCAACCGCTTCCTGCAACATCCTTTTTTCATTGACAACAATGACTTCCGGCGCGTTAAGCTCTAATAATTTTTTCAAACGGTTATTTCTGTTTATGACGCGCCTGTACAAATCGTTTAAATCGGAAGTTGCGTAACGGCCACCATCAAGCGGAACCATTGGCCTTAATTCCGGAGGCAAAACCGGAAGCACATTCATTACCATCCATTCCGGCCTTAATTTTGCCTTAATGAACGAATGCAGAAGTTTTAAGCGGATAAGAAGTTTTTTCCTCTTAAGCTCTTCTTTGGTGCTTTCCAAGTCTTTTTCAATTTGATTATAAACCTTTTTCAAATCAACGCCTTCTAATATTTTTTTAACGGCTTCAGCCCCGCTGCCAGCTTCAAAAACATCTCCGAATTTTTTTGACAATGTGAAATATTCGGCCTCGGATAAAATCTGGCCTATTGAAAGATCCGAAATTAAATTCCTGGTCTGTTCGGTTGCCGATTCTAAGTCTTTTGATTTTTGCTTATCCAATCCTTTCTTTTTTGCGTCGAATTCCGAACCTATTTCCTTTAAAACTCTTTTCCGCGCTTCTTCATTAATTGAAGTGATTACATACGCGGCATAATAAATAACTTTTTCCAATTTTTGAATGGGAATGTTGGTAAACAAACCGATTCTTGAAGGAATAACTTTTAAAAACCAGATATGAGTAACCGGGGTAGCCAAACTGATATGGCCCATTCTTTCGCGCCTGACGCTCGAATGCGTAACTTCCACGCCGCAACGATCGCAAACAACGCCCTTGTAGCGAATTCTTCGATATTTGCCGCAATAACATTCATAATCTTTGGTCGGTCCGAAAATACGCTCGGAAAATAATCCGTCTTTTTCCGGACGTTGCGTCCTGTAATTTATGGTTTCCGGCTTGATAACTTCGCCGTGAGACCACGACAAAATATCTTCCGGAGAGGCAACGCTTATTTTTATAGAATTAAAATCTAATTCTGACATACCCGGTATTACAACTTCGATTATTTTTTGGTTAATTCTCGAAGTTGATGGTTAATTAATATTTTTTATTTCTGCCCAGTTTTGTTCTTTCTAAAATCCTCAAAAAAAGGGATTAGTCGAAGTTGTAATACCGGGCATATTTAAGAATTTTTTTGCTGCGGTTTGTCTTTTTTATCGACTTCGATATTTAATGCCAACGCTTTTAACTCGCTAACCAAAACATTGAACGCGGACGGGATGTTGGGATTTTTGATTTCTTCTCCTCTGATTATGCTTTCGTATGCGGCAGCGCGGCCAAAAATGTCGTCTGATTTTGTGGTAAGCATTTCCTGCAAAGTATGGGCGGCGCCATACCCTTCAAGAGCCCAGACTTCCATTTCTCCAAATCTCTGGCCGCCAAATTGCGCCTTGCCTCCCAAAGGCTGCTGGGTGATAAGCGAATAAGGCCCTGTGGCGCGCATATGAATTTTATCCTCTACCAAATGGTCAAGTTTAAGCATGTAAACATAACCAACAGTTATTGGTTTTGAAAATTTTTTGCCGGTTCTGCCGTCGTATAACGGAAGCTTGCCATCTTCTCGAAAACCGGCTTTTTTAAGCTCGCTTTTTATCGCCTCTTCGGTAGCTCCGACAAAAACCGGAGTAACCGCCCTATAGCCCAAAGTTTTGGCCGCTAATCCCAAGTGCGTTTCCAAAATTTGTCCGAGGTTCATACGCGAAGCAACGCCTAACGGATTTAAAACGATATCAACCGGCGTTCCGTCTTCAAGGTAAGGCATGTCCTCAAGCGGTCTAATCGAAGAAATAACGCCTTTGTTGCCGTGGCGTCCGGCTAATTTATCTCCAGCGGTAATTTTTCTAAGCTGGGCTACTTCTATTTGAATTTTTTTGATAACTCCCGGCTCAAGCTTATCGCCTCTGTCTCGGGAAAATATTTTAACGCCGATAATTCTTCCGGATTCTCCGTGCGGCAAAAGAAGCGAAGTGTCTTTAACGTCGCTGGCCTTTTCGGCAAATATCGCCAGAT
>JAJYNK010000030.1 GCA_021786355.1 bacterium | reverse complement strand
ATTTTTTTTGTTTTTTACCCCAAAACAAAAAACCGCCCGTAGGCAGTTTTTTGAAAAATCAGATTTGGATTTTTTTGATTTCAAGCTGGGATTCGCCTTCTTTTTTCGGCTGTTGAAAATTTATCAGTAGGCCGGATTTAATTTTAAGAATTCTCATGTAAGTGCGGAGTTGCTGATCCTCGGCCGGCCCCAAATTTCCGCCGACAGCTTTCAGTTCCAAAACGATTTTTTCTTTTCCGAAGTTAACGACAATATCGGGATAGCCTTCCCCGACATAATGGTCTTTGTATTTCAGCTCTACCACTTTTTGGCTTTCATACTTTATCCCTGCCAATCTGAGGCCGACCCCCATTGCCTTATCATAAACCACTTCCGGGTGACCCGATCCGAGCGACTTATAAACATCCTTCGCAACAATTTTGATCTTTTCAATTTTATTTTTCATTTTTTAACGATTTAGCAAAGCCTCTGAATTAACGCTACGCTTTTACGGTTAACTCCTTTCGGAGCCGCTAAGCTCTTAGGATGTTTTCAGAATTTTCAAGCTTTACCAGATTATCATTCGATCGACCATTGCTCCGACACTATCTCCTATTCCACATTTGTAATCAAACCAAGTATCGGGATCTTGGCCGGGTTTCCCAATCATGGAAATTATCGGGGCTGGTAGGCCCATTTTTCTATATCGGTATTTCTGCATATATATTTGCATGTATCCGCCGCCATAGAAACTCTTTCTGGAGGTTATCAGATAATCGTAGATTTTCTTTTGTCTCAGAATTTGCGATTGTTCTGCGGGAGTAAACGAAGACAATTTCTTTTTCATGTTTAATTTAATTTATTTTTTTTCGACCTTTTGTTTGTTAAAAATCTCCTTTTCATTGATCACAATCTTTTTGATCCTGTCTTTCTCCGATTCGGTCAATTCCCGCATTAATTGCTTTTCGGCATCGGCATAAAAAACATTTATAATTTCTTCCTCGGTTAATCCGTCCTCAAAGCCTTTGCGAGCCAACCATTTAGCCTTTTTTGTTGCCTTACTTCTCAAGACGAGTTGTCTTATTGCTCGGAAAATACCGTAAAATAAGCCTGCAACGACCGCGATCAAAAACGCCTCACCCCAATTGTTTTTATTTGAAGAATTAACCATATAATTAACTACTTATAACTTGCGCATCAAATCTGAAATTTGCCGGTCTAGCTGATCTATTTTCCTATCATATTCCTGTGCATCCTGTTCTGCATGTTGCCCCGTAGGATGGGAACTTCCATAGCGTCGAGCGGTATCTTTTCGTTCATTTCTTTCGTGAGTATGCTGATTTTTAATCCGTTGCAGATTATTGATCTCGTTTTTAATTTTTTCTTTATCATCCATATTTTTATTTATTTATCGACCTTTATTATTGACTGATCTTTTGTATTTGAAACCTGCCGATACGGCAATCGGCTTTCCGATCTTTATTGCCCGTTGAAGTTCTTTGCGTAATTCCGGGCGGAGCCTATTATTTTGGAGCATCCGATCAAAGTGCCCATATGAGCCGGTCACATGGGGTACACCGATTACTAATTTTTTTGGAAAACTGAAGGCCAATATTTCGTATGTTTTCCATCCAACGGCAATCAAAGGCCAGTTGGAAGGCACTTTTTTTAATTCTTGGAAAAGATATCTATAAATATCGTCTCGAATTGTCTCGGTCAGTAATAAACCGTTTCTTTTGCCTTGGCATTTAATTAATTCTGTCCAAAGAATAGGTCCTTTAAGGCCAACATCATCGGCGAATCTGCGCATTCTAATATAGTATTTGTGATCTTCAATAATTTGCCACAGATACTCCAACGAATTTTTGTAAGTAAGTTGTTTGCGTTTGTATAAATTTCTGAAAAAATTACGCTCGCTCGATCTAGCTTGTCCTGGATTCATACCGACAATAACACAGCCAAATTTTCCTTTCCGTCCATATTTTTCATCTTCATAAAACAATCCTCTTGGCACTATGCCTTTTTGCGGATCACAATCAAGATCGGTGTATTTTTTATAACTTTTGCAATCGCGAATAAGATTATCTCCAATCCTGTAAAATGTTTTCTGTAGCCGGCTCATAAAATTTTATGGCTGGCGGTGGTTATAACACAAAGCTCCCCGCCAGCGATCTCTTGCGAGACCCATACCCCTTTCGAGATATGACCATCCCTGGTGCTCTGACGAGGAGCTTAATACCAGGGATGGATTTGGGGCCGTGCCGACCAAGTAATTTGGAACGGTTTAGGTCCTGCCTTTTGGCTATTAAATTGTATATTAATATTGAGACAAAAAATTTTATAAGTCCAGACTTCAAAAATAAGACACTCTTCGCAGTGCTTTTTGTGTCTCATTTGTCTCATTTATCCCTGACCGAGACGGGCCGAATTTGATCTTTTTCTGCCGCCAAAAAACCCTTATACTGATTGAAAGGTTTGGGTACCAGACCGGAGAACACAGCACTTAGATTTTGCCACGCGATAGCGTTCGCAAAATCAATTATTATATTTTTTTATGGATAATAATTTAAATCTTGCTCAGCAAGAAAAATTAAAAAAGGCGGAGATTAATCTTAGTTGGATGGGTTCATTATTACTTTCCAGAAGCGCTGTTCTATCTATCACGGCTTCTTTAGCGGTTGCTCTTTTGGTAATTTTTTCCCTTGGCGAAAAATTAGTACCCTTATCGGATAAAGAATTTAAGATTTTAACAACATTATTACTATTAGTAATTCCCATTTCGTTGTTCCATTACATAATTGAATTAAATGTAGCTATCAATAAAACAGTAAAGAGTATTGAGAAGATTTTAGGATCAAAGATTTTAGATACGGGTAATGGATGGGGAAGGATTAAAAAGGAAATCATTCAAACTTTAGTTGCACACATGCCTCTTTTTATGGTTGCAATTATATCAATAGTTATATTCTATATTATATATGCAATATGGCGGTGAGCTGTTGTTAAAATGAAGCTTTTATATTTCCAGCGCTAGACTGGGAAATACAGCAAAAACAACTCAATTAATTATAAAATATGATAAAAGATTATTACGATATTCTAGGAATTTCTCGCGATGCCTCAAAAGAAGATATAAAAAGAGCTTATTATATACTTGCTCACCAGTATCACCCCGA
>JAJYNK010000035.1 GCA_021786355.1 bacterium | reverse complement strand
TTTCTCTTTTAGAAAATAATTCCAGCCAAGAGCGGGTTAAAATTTTATTTACAGGCGACATAAGCTTTAAAACTGAAAAAAATATTTTGGATAAATATAATATCAAAGCGAGTATTTTAAAAATCAGCCACCACGGATCGAAATATTCAACCAGTGAAGAATTTTTAAAAGCCGTTAATCCGAAAATCTCGGTAATAGAAGTGGGGAAAAATTCTTACGGCCACCCCACAAAAGAAGTTTTAAGCCGGCTTGCTTCGGTTGAATCTAAAATTTTCAGAACCGACAAAGACGGTTTGATAAAAATCGAAGTTGATGGAGAAAATATAAAAATTTTTAAAATCCCTTAATCAATTTTTGAGGGGGTTGTCCCCACACCATAACGAGAATTAAATCAAATCTGATGATTGGATAAGGCGAATTTGTTTCGCCAGCTGGCGAAACAAATTCGGATATTCTCGTTTGATGTGGGGATTGCTTTTTATTCAATTTCTGGCATAATGAAATCTGCACTTATCTTAATGAGAGGGGGATGATAGCGTTAAGTCGTTAGACAGATTTTGGGGATTCATCGTAACCAACAACTAGAAAATCAAGGAGGGGCTGGGCATGGAGAGAGCCATTTCGTTGCTTTCCCAAGGACACGAGGTAAAAATTCGTATCAGCAACGACCCCAGGGTAAAGAAAAATATTTACCTCGGGGCGTTCGCTGGAGACGAAGTCAAAGCTCACGCGATACGAAGAAATGCCTTGGGTGATTTCTTCGTTTTTCGCGTGGGCGCCGAGGAACACCAGGTCTCGTCCGCCTTTGCCCAGACGGTGGACGAAATAAGGCATCCTCTTAAAAAGCCCTCCGCCTAGATTTAGATCTCCATTCGGCCGAACGGAGACGGGGGCCGCGCTTGCGCGACCCCTCTTTTTTATAAAAAATTTAATTTGATCCGGTAGTGAAACTTCGGCTTCCCTCCGACGTTACGTCGGAGAATTAAATTTATTACCGTATGACTTATTTTCTTTTTAAAATATAGAGATTCTTTAATAAAATACACTTAACAAACAATTTAATCGGCCGAAGTTCTACTAACCGGATTGATTTTAACCATAGTGGGTGTATGATAATATTCTTAATATAAGATTTTAATTTTACACTTATGAAACTTCTCACAAAAAACATCTTAGGAATAATTTTTTCGCTTTTGGCGCTGGCTTTATTGTTTTCGGCTTTTTATACCGGCCAAGAAAAAATCCAAACTCTTTCTCTGGATCAATTAGCGACCAAAATTAACAGCGGCGAAGTTTCCAAAATCGCGGTAATGGGAAACGATTTGAACATTGATCTAAAAAATAACCAGAAAGCGGTTTCCAAAAAAGAAGCTGAATCTGGATTAAGCGAAACCTTAAAAAATTACGGCGTTGACCCAAACGCGCTTCAAAAAGTTTCTTTGGAAATCCAAGAACAATCGGGTTGGAAATACTGGCTCGGCATTTTAATCCCCGTTCTTCTTCCTATTATATTAATCGGAGTGTTTTTTTGGATGACTTTCCGGCAGGCAAAAAGCGGAATGAGCCAGGCGTTTACTTTCGGCCGCGCGAATATCAAGCTTTTTTCGTCTTTCAAAAATAAAATTACCTTTGCCGACGTAGCTGGCTTAAAAGAAGCCAAACAAGAACTGATGGAGGTTGTTGATTTTTTAAAAAACCCGAAAAAATATCTGGAAATCGGAGCTAAAATTCCAAAAGGTGTTTTGCTTTTGGGTTCTCCCGGGACAGGCAAAACCCTGTTGGCGAGGGCAGTTGCCGGCGAAGCAGAAGTACCTTTTTTCCATATTTCCGCTTCGGAATTTGTAGAAATGTTTGTCGGAGTCGGCGCGGCGCGGACACGAGACGCTTTTGCTAATGTAAAAAGAGCAGCTCCGGCAATACTATTTATCGACGAAATAGACGCTGTTGGTCGGGAACGTGGCGCCGGGCTTGGAGGCGGTCACGACGAAAGAGAGCAAACTTTGAACCAAATTTTGGTGGAAATGGACGGTTTTGACAACGAAACAAGTGTTATTGTTTTGGCAGCCACAAATAGACCAGATGTTTTAGATCAAGCTCTTCTTCGGCCCGGCAGGTTTGATAGAAGAGTTATTTTGGATTTACCCGACATTAACGACAGAGAAGCGATTTTAAAAATTCACAGCCGCAACAAACCGCTTTCACCGACCGTTGTGTTAAGACAAATAGCCGTCAGAACGCCCGGGTTTTCCGGCGCTGATTTGGAAAATCTGATGAACGAGGCGGCGATTTTGACAGCTCGAAAAGGAGAGAAAGAAATCATCCAAACCTCCCTTTACGAATCAATTGAAAAGGTTTTGCTCGGTCCCGAAAGACGAAGCCGAGTATTAAACCAAAAAGAAAAAGAAATAACCGCTTACCACGAAGCGGGCCACGCTTTAATCGCCGCGAGTTTGAAAAACACCGATCCGGTGCATAAAGTTTCCGTTGTCGCGCGCGGGCACGCAGGCGGGTACACCTTAAAACTTCCGAGCGAAGACGTTCATTTAAAAACCAAAACGCAATTTTTGAGCGACTTAGCGGTAATGTTAGGCGGATTTTCAGCCGAAGAAATAATGTTTAAAGATGTTTCCACCGGCGCTTCCAATGATTTGCAAACCGCCTCCGAATTGGCGAGAAGATTGGTTACGAAATTCGGAATGAGCGAAAAACTGGGGCCAATTACTTTCGGCAAAACGCAGGAGTTAATTTTCTTAGGCAGAGAAATCGCCACGGAGAAAAATTATTCGGAAAAAGTGGCGACGCAAATAGACGAAGAAGTAAAAAAATTCATTGAACGCGCTTATACGGCAGCCAAAAAAATAATTACTTCGCGAAAAAACGTTTTGGAAGCTATTGCCAAAAAACTGATGACCGAAGAAACTATAGAGCGCGAAGAATTTGATAAGCTTATAAAAGGATTTAGATTAAAACCTTTGACGATTTAATGTGCCAGCTAAACAGGTCGCCTTAAGCGACCTGTTTTAATAACCGCCGGATTTCTGTATAATTTTATCAATGGAAAAGAATTTTTTTATCTTCAGGCATTCGGATAAGCCGGATGAGAAAAATCTTGAATCGCAAACTCATCCCGGACTGAGCGAAAAAGGCGTTGAAAAAGCGCG
>JAJYNK010000020.1 GCA_021786355.1 bacterium | reverse complement strand
CACGGGCTTTTTATATTCCTCTAAAAGCTCCTTATTTTCAAAAATAGAATAGCCGTGCTTGTTCCAAAAATCTTTCTTTTCTTCAAATTCTTTGGACTTAGAATTAAATTTTTGAGTTAATTCAGCCAGAAAAACCAGAAACGGCTCTTTTAATTCTTTACTTGCGAGATATTCGCTCTTTATCCAATCCACTATTCTTGATTTCGCACCGCCAGATTTTTGGATAAACAACTCCCGCAATTCCGGGTTGCCGCTATCAATATCTATGCCGAGAATATTCTTGAGAGGCTCCGTATTAAACAGTGCCGTAGTGAGGGATTCTTTTAAAAAATATTTTACCGCTTCCCCCAACTGTATTTGCTTGTCTGCCTCTATTGCCGATAAATAATCGAAGAAAACGAAATGAGATATTTCGTGTATCGCTATATAAAGCACATTTTCTTTTCGCTGATTTTTTATCTCAGTTAAAATAGAGAAGTAAAATCTGTTCTCTTCGAAAGGACAAAATGGTAGAATAGTGGGGATACCGGTGTAAATCGCTCCATCTTCCCATTCATACTCCATCATGCTACTCAACGCTTGAAGGGCGTCGTCTCTCCTTTCTTCTATTGCCGCCTTATGTCCCTGAATAATTGCTTCAATTTTACTTTCATGTTCCGCATAAAAATCATCTATAAGATTTTTTAAAGCGCTTTCTTCATTCTCGAAATTTTTCAACAATTTATTAAGCTTTGGAAATGCGTTCAAAATATAATTTCTGTGTTGTTTGAAAAATTGGTGGTTAAAAAACCGAGAAAAGAGTTCGTACTCTTTTTCTTTGTTCGGTAACTGAATAACTATTTTGGGATTATTAATCATTGAATACAATTTCCGGAGACAGCTTTGACGAATAAAAATTCGGCTTGCCACCGTCGCCCACCCTGAAAACCATCGAGATTATTTTTCCTTCAGAGCCGAAAATTCTTTCCATATCCCTATACGCTTTTTTTATAAGTTCGGCGTGAAATGAAGACAGATTTTTCATATCGCCGTCTTCAACTTTTTGATTTAAAAAGGCAATTGCAGTAATTGGTTGTAAGCTTAAATTCATTTTAACAGCTTTTAACCAAATTTTCTCCAACAATCTGCCAGTCGCAATAAAATTTTCTTTAGAATCGTTGTTTATTAAAATCGCGCCAATAGCCGCACAAGAAGAATATAAATTTGAACTTTCTTTTTGCAAAATTTTTGGAAATCCTAATTTAGTCATTAGTCGCGCAAATATCCAATTCTTAAGCAATTTAAAAACGGCCATCTGTGGTGGCTTAAGCTCTAACGTCTTCGCATACATTCCCATTTTCTTTTTTCTTTCCTCCTCTTCTGTCCAAATTAAAGTGGAAAAAAGTAAATCGTGAATATATTTATTTTCCAAAATTAATTTCTCATTTAAACTTATAATTTCCCCAAGATGGTCTTTTCTTTCGTCATCGTCCACGAAAACAATATCCACTCCTTCTATCTCTTCGGCTGTTATCAAAATTTCACTTCGCTGCCGTGCTTCTAACGGCTCCCTTCTATATAATCTTCTATTTGTTGATCTATCCTTTATAAATTCACTTAACGAATCCTCCTTAACACTGTCAGATTTTTCTAAGGTTATTAAGGCCGTACAATTTGTGTCGTTTTTTTTGGGAAATAAATCAATCTTTGTTTTATATCCAAGTTTTGAAGCAACGATTGAAATATTTTCTAATAGCGCTCCGTGCGCAACCAAAGACCCTCTCTGCTTATAATTATACATACTAACATCACGTTCCGGTATATTATACAAATAAATTTGATCTTTATTCACTTCAAATTTCCACGGCTGTGAATTGTCTCCTGAAGGAGCATTTATGGCCTCCGCAAGAATTTTTGATATTTCTTCATTCATTTTTTATTACAAACCAATTTTTTGAGCAAAATCTTGCCTCTTATCGTCTCGATACTTAACTGACTCGGCTAAATCATAATCAGGATCAAAAATTAAATCTAAATTAACTTCCAGTTTACCTGTTTTTACCTTTTCCCCAAACGCCATTCTTTTTATAATATAAGCAATGGCAACACCCGACAGAGTAGCTGCGCTTCCAAGTTGTGGCCAGGAATAAAGCGTTTTTCCAACTTCCAAAAGCGAATCGAGCATGCGAGGAACAACTACTTTAGGACCGGCTATTTTTGTGGCCAGTTTAGGCATTTCTTGAGGTAAAATTTTCTGAAATTCCTCAAGTGACAAATCACCAGCGACGCCGTTAAATAATTTAAGATTGGGTTCAAGATCATATCGTTCAATATCAACAATAATATTATCTCCGTTGTCTGTCGCCATAATTACGGGAATACCACGCTTTCTTGCTTCTAATCGTAGCCGAATTTTCATCTCTAAATTATCTAATTCCTCCACCAACACGTCTATTCCGTCCAAAAATTCTCCGATATTTTCTGGAGAAACTCCGTTGCGATAATCATAAATATTAACATAGGGATTAAGTTGATAAATCTTATGAACTATTGAATCACACTTATTCATTCCAACTTCAGTAAAATCGGTTCTAATTCTATTAAGATTGGATCCTGAAATTTCATCAGGATCTGCGAGTTTCATTAATTTACCCGCCCCCATCATTGCTAACGTCAACGCAGGATGACTGCCAACGCTTAAACCAGCGATTCCAATTTTAAAATTATAAAATTTTTCCTGTTCTTCTCGTGTAATAAGATTTTTATTGCGTGCGGTTCTCAATTCCTGATGCATTTCGTCGGGTAAATAATGAACTAGAAAATTATTCCACGGAAAATAAAACCAATTCCCTACTTGATCTAAAGATTTTTCTCCGCAGTGAGCTTTTGAAAATTGTTCAAATTCAACCTGATAATTTTTATCAAAACGAAAACGTGGATTCCTTATCAAAAATAATTCCTCAAGCTGCTCCTTGTAAATATCTACAGTTTTAACTATAATATTTCGATTTTTAAAAGATTCCAAATTTTCCTGACTCGAATCAAAAATAATCGGTTTCATATTTTTTATATATTATTTCTCGACCCATTTTTGTTTAACTCCGGGCTTAAAATATTGAGGGTGTTCGGCTGGCCAAAATACTAGCTTTGGCAAAGACCTTTCTCCAATATGCTTAGAAAGCTCGCGGTACTCCGAACTTTTGATACAAAGAGTGGAAAATATTTTGGTTAATATGTTTTTTTCTGTACCTCTATTTAACTTTTTACCTTTTTTAACTTCTAAATTTATTTCTAAATGCTGATCTTGGTTTTTATCATACTTAGTCAACATTGTGAATTTACCGGTTAAATTTTTACTTATCGGGTTGCGAATGAGCGCCTCACGAACCATTTCCGGATATATTTGTAAACCGTAAAGCGTTGTTGAAAAATCGACTCTTTCGTAAACGTATACAAAGGGTAAATCGTAAACATACCGACTAATGCTGGCTTTTTTTACTTCTTTTTTAAGATCGAAACCATGATTTTTTAATTTTACAACCGCTTCGTCAAAATCAAAAACTCCTCCGTGATCGCCAATAGCATATCGAATTAACGGAACCGTGTTATTTCCAGTAAGTAATATTTCTCCATTAGGAGCTTCAAATTTAATAAAAAGAGGATTGTATTGCGCTAAAGTCGGCGTTTTACGTATCTTGGTAAAAATATCCTGAAATAAATTATTTCTTTTTGCCGCCAACCGCCGGATTAAAATAGAAACTGGTGTTTCATAAGCCATTGTTCCTATGTCTGCGCTACCATAAATATTAAGGGTATCCAAATAAAGATTCTTAATGCCGGCCTTCTCTACTAAATAATCCCTAAAATTTTCAGTGAACGCCTCGGCCGCCGAAAGCAATCTCAAATTAATTTTCTTTAAATCAATTCCTTGACTTGCCGCTTCATCGATAACATCTTTCAAAAAAGGGGGGTAACCGGTTAAAATCGTTTGTTTATAACTCGGCGATAATTTTTTAAGAGCTTTAAAAATTTCTATTTTATTAATTCCTGTTGTAAGAATAGAAATCGGATATCTATTACGCTGAGCGGCTATTTCAAAAGCTTTATATGTAAGTAAACCCCCAATCCAAACACCCATTCCAAAAGCAACAATTACAAGTGTTGGCCCCTCTAATCCTCTAGAACTGTTTCTTATAAATACGTCGTGAATTATCGACGACTCCCAATCTAATTCTTTTGATCTTGGAAAATAAAAAGGCTCTCCTGTTGACCCGGAGGTTGAAGTAAAAACAAGGGGTTTTTTTAAATTACCATCCCAAGAAAGTTTTTCTAACGGATATTGACGAAGATATGTTTTTTTATTAATAGGAGGAACTGATTGAAAATCTTCCCATGTCTTTATTTTTTCCGGATTTATCTTATTCTTCTTTAAAAAATCTTTGTATGCCGGGACTCTGACAGCTGCAGAATGAAAAATATTTAAAGCTCTTTTTTCGCCTTCACGAAGCCAAAAACCGCTGTTTTTTGTATTAAAAAATTTGATAATTTCCTCGGCGGAATAGTTTTGTTCAATACTGACGTTTCCCTCCATATATAAAACAATTTACTAGGTTATTACAATTATTTTACTACTTTTTCTTTTATCCATCAACCTTTTTCTCGAATAAAACTGCAAATTTGACTATTTGAAAATTTTATGTATTCTATAGTTAGTTTCATATCAAAAACAACGCGAAAGCGTTTATAAGGAGACCTGAAATGCTACGAGATAATAGGATACCACTGATAAAATCCAGATTTTTACAACACGTAAAAGATGGTGACCAAGCAGTAATATGGCATTCTCTTTTTGGTAATCCTAGAATTATTTCCGCTGAAACTCTTGAATTTCTGAATGCTTTTGAAATTCCGCGAACATTAGAATCGGTGTTTAATGAATATGAAATTAATGACGAACAACAAAGCGGGATCAAAGATTTAATTTCCTGTTTTTTCATCATTCCTCAAGATTTTGATGAACGCGCCTTTTTAGCCGAAACCTCAGAAAAAAGGAAAGGTTCTATAACTACCGGTTCTCTTGTAAATTATCTGGGATTAATAATCTCTGAGGTTTGCAATTTCCGGTGCGGTTATTGTATTCATTTTTCCAATCTTCAATCATCGGAACGGCTTGTATCCACCAAAAAACACATGAGTTTTGAAATTGCGAAGAACGCGGTTGATGGCTTCTTGGATATTCTACGTAAGAACGGCAAGAAAATAGCATCAATCAATTTTGGAGGAGGAGAACCGCTTCTCAATTGGCCAATAATTGAGCAAACGCTTGAATACTGCAAATTAAAATATGGAAATGAATTTAAGTTTAAATTCTCAATTAACACTAACGCTACTCTTATCAACAAAACCATCGCTCGGAAACTTAAAAATTATTCGGTTTCCATAGCCTCTAGCTTAGACGGTTTACAAAAAAGTAATGATAAAGTACGACAAACCGCAAACGGCAAAGGAACTTTTTATTCCATCGTGAAGGGATTCGATATTCTAAAAAAAGAAAAGTGTCTTCTCAATGGATTTGCCATAACTGTCAACGATCAGAATTTTGCCCTTGTCGATGAAGCAATCATTAATTGGGCGGCTAACAAGGACATGCAAGAAGTTCGTATTGATATAGATGTTGTCGGCATGGTAGATATATCAACCAAAGAAATCGCCTCGAAATTAATGTGTCTCCGCAATTATGCCAAAGCCAAAAATATTGTGGTCACTGGCTTTTGGGAGCGGCCCGTGGAAAACTTAAACGAATCGGCATTAAATGCTCCCGTAGGATTTTGTGGAGGAAATCGCGGCAATAGCTTGTGTATAAACCCATCCGGACAAATCTATAGCTGCGGGTATAGTGCGATTCCCCTTGGGTACCTAGCCGATATTGATTCTTTGTTTACAGCTAACAAACCGTATAATCTCTTTGTGCAAGAATATTTTCCTGGTTCAATACCTCAATGTTTCGGGTGTAGCATAGAGGGGCAGTGCGCAGGAGGATGTAAAATTACCCGTGAGTTCGCCTCGCTAAACAAAACCGCCAAAACCGATAGAATGTGTGTTTTTTACCGCCACATGACTGAAAAATTACTATTGGAAAGTTTAAGCAAGCTACGATAGGCATTAATCTCACCGGATAAACAATTAAGTTTTTTGTTTATCCGGAGAAAGGAGGAAACCATGATAAAAAAGGCCGTGAAAATCGTGGTGCGGGCATTGCCGAAACGCAAGAAGCTCAACACGTGCCAAAACCCCAGCAACTGCCACTGACCGACGCAAGTCGCATCGGTGCGCCGGGCTAAGGAAAATGCTATACTTTCCTTAGCCCTGTTTTTTTATATTTCATGAACAAAACAATTCAAAAAGTTCGCGGTGAAGTAATTAATAAATATTCCCGAAATAAAAATGTATTGGGGATTATGTTATTTGGCTCCTTCGCAAGAAATAAATCTGATAAATTTTCAGATGTTGATTTTTATATTCTATTAAAAAAATCAATAGGATTTTCCAGACATAATTTTGTTAGTCATGGATATCGAGTCGATATAATACTTAATAAATTAGAAGATGCAATGAAATATCTTAAAACAGATAAAGGGAATATAAAACGAATTACTTCTCATATGCTTGCTCATGGCATAATTATTTTTTCAAGAACTAAAGATTTAGTAGGATTACAAAAAATAGCTCAAACAAATTTAAATTCAATAACTAAAAAGAATAAAGTGTCATTGTTAATGCATAAATATTCAATCGATGATTTCTGGGGAGAAACACAACGAGATATTAAAAATAAAGATTATACGGCATTCGGCATGGATAGCTACTTACTAATAAGCAACATAATAGAATTATTACTTGAATATAAAGGAAAATATCTTAAACAGCCGAATGAAATGTCTAAAGTCTTAAACAAGGAAGATAAAAAAATTGCTTCTGATATAGAAAAATTTTATAGGTCAAATAATATTAAAGAGAAGAAAAATACTTTAGAAAAATTAGTAAGAACAATCTATAAAAAAACCGGTGGTCCTTTGCCTAGAGATTGGAAAATTAAATAATTAAATTTAACAACCTCGGCGATCCAAAAAAGCCGCACAAACGGCGCCATTATTTTTTTTAATATCGCATAACCCCACTTTGCCAATAAAGTTTCTTCGTACTCAATAGCCTCTTCAACTTTTTTCTCCTCTTTCCTGAAGAATTTTTTAACCGCAGAAAAATCCATATTATTAAAATAATATCATTTTTATTATGTTTTTAACACTCCGAAATCCACAATTTTCTTTGGTTTGACTATTCCTTAATTTTATGTATTCTATGATCAAGCTCATATCAAAAACAACGCTAAGCGTTTATAAAACAAGAAATGACTGTAAATAAAGATTGATCTAAAGATCAGGCCGACTGGAAATTTGGCGGCCGGAAAGGAGGAAACCAGTGCCAACTATCATCATCCCCACCACGGATGACAGAGCAGAAGTCATGGGCGCCATCACTTTGGAAGACGCAGTGAATGCAAGACCATGTGATTGCACCGCCTGCAGCTCCTGCCGATGCACGCCGTGCAAGTGAGGAAAAAGGGGGAGCAATCGCTCCCCCTCAACTTTAACCAGAACATGAACAATATAAGGAGGAGATGATGGAGTTAAAAGCTAGTCCTTTTCTGCATATCTTGAAAATGAACGAAAAATATTCAGCGCTTTACAACAGCTTAACTCTTGAAGTTGCTTTTGTTGAAGCCTCCTTTTTAGACGAATATAAAAAAGGAGATCTATTTATCAGTACAAATCCAGAAACTGAAGATGTGCTTATTTCGTTAAAGAAAATTGGGCTACTCATTGATAAAGATAATGATGGAATGGAGCTGTATAACACTTACAGGAAAACGTTGGACAAGCCTGCCATCAATATTCTTTATCTGCTCTTAACTGATGCTTGTAATCTGAGATGCAAATACTGCTATTTTCTGGCGAACATGGACAAACATTATGTCTTTTCATTCATGAATGAAGAAACAGCAATTTTAGCTATTAATATGTTTGCCAAAAATATTAAGGATAGCAGAGCCCTGGGACATAATGATCAACAAATCGTCATATACGGAGGAGAACCGACTCTTAACCGAAAAACTCTATTGAGAGTTTTAAGATACGTAGACGAAATAAAAGAATCAGGGAAATTGCCAGACAGCGTCTCAATCACGGTAAATACAAACGGCGTTTTGTTAGATCAAGAAATTTTGGAGCAATGTAAGAAATCGGGGGTAGTAATTGCTATTTCCATTGACGGACCAAAAGAAATCCATGACCAAATGAGAATATACCCATCTAAACAAGGTTCTTTTAATCGGGTAATCGACTCTTACAACGCGACAAAAACTATAGGAGTTAAAACGGGAATCTGTGTAACTATCGATAAGCACAACGTCCAAAATATAGAAAAGGTTACGTTGTGGCTAATTGAAAATCTAGAGGTGAAAGGCATCGGATTTAATATCTTAATAGAAAACGAAGACCCCCAAACAGAGAAAGAATCCCATCAGTATTCCGAACTAGTGGCCGCCAAGCTAATTGAGTGCTTCAAAATCGCTCGCGAAAGAGGGCTTTATGAAGATCGAATGATGCGAAGGGTTAAAAACTTCGTGGAAAAAACTCCAGTCTTCAGCGATTGCGGCGGCTGCGGACTACAAATGGTCGTGAGTCCAGACGGAAAGATCGGAGTTTGCCAAGCATTTTGTGGCTCCAAAGAATATTTTGTCAAAGAGCCATTGGAAAGCTTCGAACCAATAAATCATCCGTTCTGGAAAGAATGGCGTAAACGGTCACCTCTTACAATGGAAGAGTGCAAAGCTTGCATTGCGCTCGGAAATTGCGGTGGAGGATGTCCGTACAATGCTTATAAACGGAAAGGCACTATATGGTCTTTGGACGAAAGATTCTGCGTCCACGCCAAAACGGCAGCCGAGTTTCTGATACGAGATCTTTGGGAAAAACAATCTCGCAAGGCGAGATAGCAACGAGGGGACCCGTAAGTCCCCTCTTATTTTCTCTTAATAATTTTTATTCCTTTTAAAATAAATTCCTTGACACCCTTTGATTCGTTATATGTTTTTTCAAATAAAGGAATAAATTTCTTATGATTCGGATAAGGATGAATATATTTCTTATTAACGATATTTTTATAAGTATTTAATTTTAAAATAACAACGTTAAATATTTCAGAAAGATCCCAAAGTTTTTCTTCGGAAAGATTAGAAATTTCCTTTTTTAACTCTCGATTCACGTAATCGAAAAAAATAAAATGGAGTAATTCATGAGCAATAGTATAAATAGCCTCTTCTTTGTTTTTTTTATAGAAAACCTGAAATGTTTTTGATTCTAAAAATCTGGGGTTGCAATCAACTATTGATAAGTAACAAATATACATTCCCGGCTGAAATTTAAATCCGCCGAAAAATCCTTCAGTTGTCTTAAAAAATTCTTTCTCTTTTATGCGCCAAGCAACTTTAAAACTAATCTGACTGTTTATGAGATTTTTTCTGTTTTTTCTATAATATTCATCAAAATATCCATTTATTATCTTTTTTCTTGTTTTTAAATCGCTTTTTTTAGCCAAAGATAGCGTTGGGTGCAACCGAATAATTCCTTTTCCAAAATCAACACCACCCCCTTTTTCATCCAAAAACTGAAGGGTCATAAATTTATCAAAATCTTTATTCAAAAAAAATCTCAATTTTTTCATATATAAAAAGGCGGTTTTTGATGTTTGGTATACATGGCTTCCAAAGAATGAGTTGTGCCAGCCTTCGTTATAACTTTTCCTCCATATTGACTAGATTTTTTAATAACTCTTTGAAGCGTTGCGGCCGGTATTCTGTTTAATATCGGTACCACAAAAATTCTTAGAAATTTTGTAATCAACCTATGCCTTTCCAAATCCTTATGATTGGCGATTGTAATTTTGTGAGCGTGAGACATGTTCTTTATAGAATTCTATCATTTTTGTTGTGTTTTTAATATACCGAAATCCACAAAATATTCTATTCAACTAAATAATAAAATAACTTGCTCCCATTGCTTGTTTCATAAATCTGCTTTGGTTTCCAGAAAACAAGCGGGGAAGAATAAGTGATAATTCTAGTTCCTTTTTTTAATTCGCTTTTAAATTTATGATCTAGTTTTTTAAACGCTTTTGGCGTAAGCCATAAAAACATAACATCGGCATTGCCTATATTCACTTTGTAAAAATTTCTCCAGAAAACTTGAGCGGATTTCAAACAACCATTCAAATAAATATTCAATTTTGACAATAAATAATGCAGCGGAGAAAATTCATATCCAAATGCTTGAGCTCCAAATTCTTTGCTCGCTATAACTAATACTCGGCCATTGCCACAACCCAAATCATACAATTTGTCCCCGTGTTTTAATTCGGCTATCTTAAAAGCCTCACGGATGATTTTTTTGGGCGTTGAAACGAATGGCGCTCCAATAATAGCTGTGTATATTTCCAATCCTAAGAAAAATACAAGAATACAAACAATCAATATAATTATTAAAATTAAAAATAAATAACTCATATAAACATTCTATCATTATTAACTATTTACCTAAAGAAATAATATAGGGGGGCATATAGCCCCCCCGTTATTCACTTCTTATAAGACCACCCGCCACCGTCCTTCACGCCCTCGTTGAATCCTTCCTTGTAGGCCACCGAGTCGCCCTTCTTCGGATCAAAACCGATGTCCCGAATAGCCTTTTCTGCCACTCCATGGTCCTTCTGATACTTACCCTCCTTGAGTCCATCGGCAAAGCCCTTCCCATATTCGTCCTTTGGGTTACTCATCCTCCTCACCTCCTCTCCGCGCCAATGTAGTTTAGCGCTAACGGACTATTTTGATATTACACAAAAAAGACAATTTGTCAAACCCTCAAAAATTTCGTAATCAACCTGTGTTTTTCTAAATCCTTATGATTTGCGATTGAAATTTTGTGAGCGTAAGACATGTTCTTTATAGAATTCTATCATTTTTCTCTTAACAAGAGAAGATTTATTATGCACAAATACAAAAGGGCTGTATGACATTTTCGTCTACAGCCCAAACTAATTAATGATACGTCATTGTAACTTACTTTTTTAGCGGATTCGCCAATAAATCAGCGATTGATTCAGAAATCGGCATATTGGTCAAACGCTCAATCCATCCCCATTGACCGCTTGGATTAACTTCTAAAAATACGTATTCCCCTGCCGGAGTTAAAATCATATCTATTGCGCCAAAGGAAATATTGAATGTTTTCATAAGCCTTAATATTTTCCTTTGGATGTCGGCGGGTAATTGATAGGCTTCGTGCTTTACATTTTCAAAATCGTAATGCCGCCAATCGTCTTTGGTTCTTGGGCTATCCTGTGAATGTATTGCGCAAGCGAAAATAGAACTCCCTACTACCGTTATACGCAATTCAATCTGTTTCGGAATATAATTTTGAAGCATTACTGGGACACAAGAAATCCCATCGAAATATTCCTCTATTTGCTCTCTTAAAACACGGTTGGTAAAAATACTAAGAAGATTTCCCTCTGCGTCCCTTAAAACGCTGCCGGAAAAAATCTTTACGACAATTTCATTATTCCAACGATCCGAAAAATTCAAGGCGACTTCCGGATCTGTCGTTATTATGGTTTCCGGAGTTTTTAAGCCGACTCTACCGGCCATTTGAAGTTGATAGGGTTTATTAAACTCCAGAAGCTTCAAAGACATTGGATGATTCATCCAAAAGACATTGTGGAGATCGAAACTAGTCCAAAGCGACCACAAAAATTTTTTAGCTTCGCTCTCAACAAAATCGTGATACAAATAATCAACCCCTGCTGGAACTTTTGGCGTTGGCGGTCTTCGATACCAAATACTTTTTATTTCTTCCGAATTAATCCGCCAACCTTTTTCAACCCACCATTCACTTCTGCCGCCGGAAATTGAAAAGTTGAATTTGGATCCTTCCAATAATTCGTCGATATTGAATCGAATCACCGATTGAGATTCCATAAAAGACAGCACCTTAGCGACATTCGGTTCTCTTGAATCAGTCACTATCAGAACTTTTTTCTCCATTGCCTACACCTCCTTATCGGGGTAAAATAATTTTTAAAGAAGCTATAAAATCTCAAAAATACGAACTATTAATACTATGCAAAAAAAACAAACAAAAGTCAAAGCAACTAACAACACCGAAGATTTTAATTATCTAGAAAAAATATTTCATGAAGCGACAAATAATTACAGATATCGCTGGGGTATAACCAAGTTTGAAATTTTTTTAAAAAAACACTCGGTCCTAACAAAAAAAGTGGATGTCCTATACAAATTAGGCTTATTATATGATCATCTTGCCATTAGAGAAAAAAATAAAAGACGGATCCACGAAAAAAAAGCTTTTGAACTTTATAAAAAAGTGCTTAAATATAAACCGGATTATTATCGAGCAGTATGGGGTATTGGGAGAATCTGGCTGCACAGAGGAAGTAAAAAATCCATACCCTATGCTTTAAAAGCGTATAAATTAGCAAAGAAAGGCGGCATTCCTTCTGCCATGATGACCCAAAGTGTTGGTTTAACTTATGAAGCTGTCGGCGATTATAAAAACGCTGAAAAATGGTTTTTGAAAGGCATTGAGGTAGAGCCAAAAAATTGGGGGTGCTATCTCAATCTCGTAGGATTTTACAGATTAACAAAACAATTTTCTAAATCCAAATTTTACGCAAAAAAATTAGAGAAATTTTTTAGAAAAGAATCAAAAGAATTTAAAAAAACCCTTTGGGGTCAAAAAATTTTGGAAGCAATCAAAGACGCTGATAAAGAACTGAAAAAGAAAAAGGGTGGTTAGCCATAAGAGCTTACCACCCAACAAAAAAAGTTCGGGAGAGTCTACGGTCTCTACTCATCAGTGCGGGTGTCTTCGTACTGACCGGTTGTGTCCACGGTTGTGGAGTCATCATAAATTTCCGGTCGCCGAGGGAATGTCTCCCTTTCCTTGAACTGGGAACGTTCGGCGAAACGAACCGGGAACGGGATTACCATTCCCTCCCCTTTCTCTTTCTTCTCCTTTTCGACTTCAACAACGCCTTCCTGCTTTTCTTTCAAGGCTGTTTTCATTGATATCACCTCCTTTCCACGCTATATTTACCAACAACACTTCATGATCTAAAAGAATTTTAGATAATAAACCAATACTAGTCAAATCCAAAAAAGACACTTTTTGAAATATTGAGTTTATTCCGCCCACCCTTTATCCAATTTTTAATAGCTGCGAATGCCCGCTCGTTCATAAAATCTTTTTCTTTCATTTTTTTTTAATCCTTTTCTATCAAAAAATTTTATCTCAACAATATTCTCGCCCCTCTTCTTTTGCGCGATGTTTCTAGGAATTTTCGGGGTTCCTTTTTTTATTGAAGCTTTAAAATTAAATTGAAGCGTATTTTTTCGCCTCAAATACATAATACTTTGCAGATAATCAACTTTGATCAAAATTCCTGCCTCTTCTTTTGATTCCCTTTTTGCTGTTTCCGAAAAATCTCGGTCTTTCTCCGGTTCAAAAGTCCCTTTTATGATATTCCAATAATATTTACCGTTATGGTCATTTAATTCTTTAATAAGAAGAAGTTTGTTTTTATTCTCAACTAAAACTCCTATTTTGATAATCATAATTTTATCTATATCCTTTTGCCTGAATATTAAATGCTTTATAGTATTTACCTCTTAATTCCATAAGTTCGTTATGACTTCCTTTTTCTATAATCTCGCCTTTGTCTAAAACATAAATTTTATCGGCATTTCTAACAGTGGAAAATCGATGAGAGATGATTATAACAGTTTTATTTTTAAAGAAATCGTAAATCTGGTTAAAAATTTCGCTTTCAGAAATCGCATCTATTGACGCTGTCGGTTCATCAAATATAACTACCGAAGAATCACGGTAAAAAAATCGCGCGATGGCTATTTTCTGCCATTGGCCACTACTTGGACGGGTACCTCCTTTGAATTTTTCGCTAAGCGTTTGATCATATCCTCTTTTTAAATCAGTTAGAAATGAATTAACATTCGCTTTATTTACCGCAAATTCCATTTTATTTTCATCCAACACTCCGGAAGGCCTGCCTAAATAAATATTTTCTTTAAGAGTTAAAGATCCATATGTGTTAAAATCTTGAAATAATACGCCAAGATTTTTATACCAATTATTTATTTTAATATTATTTATGTTACTTTTATTCAAATATATTTTTCCATTATCAACCTTATAAAATCTACAAAGAAGTTTAACTAATGTTGTTTTCCCCGCCCCATTTTCTCCGACTATTGCGACTTTTTCGCCCGGTTTGATTTCCAAATTTAAATTTTTAATGACGTGCTTGTCAGAATTTGGATATTTAAAACTGACTTTTTCAAATTTTATATTTGGAGTATCCCCGAATCTCATTATTTCCAATTCTCCGTCCAAAATTATTGGCTTCATATCAAAAACCTCTTTAATTTCATTAATTCTCACACACCGCTCGGATAATGAAGCGTAGCCATTACCGACCATAGATAAATTATTTATAAAAATATCAAGAGATCTCATTTGGAAAGTAACATCTCCAATGGAAATAATTTTTTTGAAAAGATTCTTCAAAATAGTGAAATATCCAAAAATGCTGGCGATGGCCGTAATCGAACCGAATAAAAAGCCGGAAAATTGCCAACTTTTGATATTTTTCAATTCAGCCGAAACATAATAATCGGCAAATTTTTTATAAATATCGCTCAAATATTTGTAGGCAGATGTTATTGTTATCTCTTGTAAATTAGACGTCTCCGTTAAAGATCCGAAAACAAAATTAGCCTTTCTTCTATTTTCAGTTTCATCCCGGTATAACTGCCAACTTTTTTTCATATAAAATCTATTTGAAATAAAGCCTGGAATCATCGATACAAAAATAACAGCAACAACTATAGGAATCGCTTTTACAACAACAAGAGACGCTATTATTAATGTTATGATTCGCGCTAAAAAATTTATAGCACTATCAAAATCATTGTTTAACATCCCCAAAACTTCTTTCGACCTCTGAATTTTATTAACAACTTCGGGATTTTCCAAAGTCTGAATGCCTAAAGAATGTATATGCTTATAAAGAAGCTGAGGAGATTTATAAACGGTTAAATTAAACATTGCGTTCTGTAAATAACCGTTAGCGTAGTTAACCCCCGAGGTAATTAAATTATAACTAAGCAAAATTCCGAGCACAGGAAGAACTCCATTTAAATTTTGTCCGGTAGCAATTATCTTTATTATTATGTCCAATAAACGCGCGAATATATAAGCGTTAATCAAAGGATTCAGCGTTAAAAAAGTAAAAGCTGCCGCTCGAGAAATAGCTACAAAGGGCGATAATTTTACATTATAAACAAGAAGCCACTTTACAGTATTTAAAAATTCTAAGAAAGACAGTTTATCGTTTTTATTTTTTTTAATTTCTTTATTCATATTTTATCCCACTGAAAATACAAATCTTAAATAACTCTCTAACTTTTTTAACAAATCACTATTCCTTAAAATCATTCGGCGCCAAAATCGTAGTGTAAAACATTTCCGGTTTTAGATATTTATCAACCGCTTTTTCAATGTCGCCAATCGTTACTTCTTCAATTTCCTTTAAAATTTCTTTGTACCCGCGCGGAGCTCCAAAAAAAGTAATTTCATTAGCTGCGCCTCTGATAATCCCGCCCGGAGTTTGAAACTGAAAAGCCAAAGCGCCGATTGTCAATTGTTTAACTTTCTCCAATAGCCTTGGGTCATTTTTTGATTTTCCCACCACCTCCAAGGAAGCGCTTATTGCTTCTTTGTATCGTTTGGGGTCAGTACCGACGTAAATTGAAAAACTTCCGACATCGCTCCATGGCGTAATCCCCGCTCCGATTGAATAACAAAGCCCTCTTTTATCTCTGATTTCCTGAAATAACGGAAACGACATTCCTCCTGAAATCATGTCTCTAAAAAATTCCAAATAAAGGGTTTCTTTGTTCTTGGCCTCTCCGAATGCCGCGCCTAAAATCAAATGGACCTGCTCAATATCTTTATTTTTAATGTTAACGCGCTCATCGCTAAGCTCCACCGATTCAATTTTGCGACTTATTGGTTCTAATTTTATTTTTTCCGGAAAATATTCGTTAAACAATTTAAGCGCTTCTTCGGAAGTAATGCCGCCGGCAATAATAAAAACAAAATTGGAAGGGTTATAAAATCGGTTTTGAAAAGATTTAAAATCGTCTTTTCTAAATGCGCCCACTGACTCCTCTATGCCTAAGGTGTCTTTTGAAAGCGGGTGGTTTTTGTAAAAAATTTGGCTATGCAAATAACCAAGATATCGCTCGGGATTGTCGTTTCTCTTGCGCAATTCCTGAACGATATTCTTCATTTCAATTGGAATTTTTTCTTCCGGGAAAACCGATTTTCTTAATTGTTCGCTGATAATATAAACCGCGCGTTCTTTATGATTGGCCGGAACATGCGCGTGATAAAACGTCATCTCTTTTGATGTCCAAGCATTGAGACCTCCGCCGACTTCTTCGATATATCCCGAAACGTCCTTGCTGGTCGGGAATTTTTCCGTACCCTGAAAAAACATATGCTCTAACGCGTGAGCTATGCCCGCTTCTTTGGGCCAGTTTTCGTCTCGGGTTCCGGACTTGATTAAAACTCCCGCGGAAACGGTATTTGAATATGGCATTTCCATCACCCACAAAGGAACGCCCGATTCGGTTGTTAATTTTTGAAAATTAAGCTCCATAATTAAAATAATTCAATGATATTAACACTTTTTATGAGAAAATTGAAGAGTTTATTGCTGGTTTACGTCAAAAATTGAACTCACTTTACAAGATTGACTTTTCCGAAATTTAGTATTTAAATAGAGCCAGCATTTATTCCGCAAAAAGGAGGGGGAAAGCAATGAAAAAACGTTGGTTGGCGTTACTGGCGACAATGATGGTTCTCGCTTTGAACGCGTGCAGTTCGACTCGCGAACAGACGTTCCGCGACGTGCCCGGCAATTCAATCGTTTTTCCGCAGAAAGTAGAAACGGTCCGGAGCGCCGTCATCGTCACTTTGGCCCAGAAAGGATTCCAGACCGAGTCCAACAGCAACGGCAATTTCGTCAAGGCGAAGAAATATGCCAAAGACGGAAAAACCACTTGCGTAACAACCTTGGACTGCTATCTGATCGACTTGGGAAACGACACCACCAAGCTCCAGGTGACAGCGGTCGAGGAAACAAGCAAGACATCGGGCCACGTGAAATACTTCTGGCTGTTGTTCATCCCGATTCCCATCGGTTCATACGACACCACCGCCGTCACCGGAGCGGAAACAATCTACGACAAAAAGTTCTACTCCGAATTATTTTCAACCATACAGAAAAATCTCTCTTCCGACCCCAAGACTTAAGTCCCGCTTTCCTCTCATATACAGTTCAATGCGTTTCGACCGGCCCAAAAAGCCGGTCATTTTTTTAAAATCTTTTATTTTCAGTTTTGGCTAAATCAATTTCTCTATCTCTTCCATCACTCTTTCAACTCCCTTTTCTTCGTTGTCGCCCAAATCGTAAATCGGCTTGCCGAATTGGAGCTGAATTCTTTTTTTGCCTGAAATAAATTTCCAAATAAAACTCAGTCTCAAAAGTTTATGATTGTCTTTAATCCCCACAGGCACAACCGGCGCGCCGGTCATTTTATGAAGATAATAAACGCCACGCTTGCCTTTTTTCTGGAAAACTCCGTCTTTTGACATTTTTCCCTCCGGATAAATCCATATCTTGGCGTTTTCTTCATTTATCGCTTTAATCGCTTCGCTTAAATTCGCTTCCGCGCCTTGACCTCTTATTACCGGAATAGAACCGGACAATCTTACAAACCCGGCGATAATAATAGACAAGGGAAACGGAAACCTGTTTTTCCAATCATAATTTATTTCCCGGGCCGCTAAAAATCGAATAGGAAAAAAATCAGCCGGATAAAAATAATTTCTCGGCAGTGATACCGCGCAAATCGGCCCGTCAAACAAGCTTCTGTGATTGGAAACAAAAATAATAGGGCCATTTTCAAGTCCTTTTAAATTTTCATGGCCTTCTATCCGAAAACCGTAAACAATTTTGAGCAATA
>JAJYNK010000043.1 GCA_021786355.1 bacterium | reverse complement strand
TTTGAAGAAAATTTAGAGGTCGAGGTATGAATACAAATATATTGTCATTAAATAAAAACTTTATGGCAACGCCATTATTGTGGACTCAAGGCGACAGCGTTTTCGCATTTGGCATTTGCTTAATTATTGGCTTTGTTCTTCCGTGTTAAGGTTCTTGTTCTAAGTTGTTCTTCTAAATAAATTTTTTAATAAATAAAAAGTTGTTGATATTGTTCGGCATTCTTGTTTTGGGGCGCCGCTTTAGTTGCAATGCCGTTAGGCGAATAAATTTATTAATCTTTTTCTATTTGGGAAACTATTATGAATGAACAAATATCCTGTCCAAAATGTGGTCATAATTTTGAGATCAGTGAAGGATTTCTTCGCCGAATAGAAGAAAACTTAAGACAAGAGTTCAATAAAAAATATATTGATAAAAAGAAAGAAATAAAGGAAGAAACAAAAAAAGAAGTTGAGCAATCTTTTTCAGTTGAGATCAAAGATTTAAAAAGCCAAGTTGCTGAAAATCAGAAAAAATTAGCCATATCTGAACAGAAAGAACTTGAATTTCGAAAGCTTAAAAGAGAAATTGAGGAAAAAGAAAAACAATTAGAAATTGAAGCTCAAAAAAAGTTTGACGAACTTAAAACAAAATACAAAGATGAAATTGTTAAACAAATTGAAGCTAATAAAGAATTAGAATTTAACGATATCAAAAAACAGCTTGAAGAAAAATCAGAATTGTTAAAAAAATCCCAGACTAATGAACTCGAATTAAGGAAAAAGCAAAGAGAACTTGAAGAACGTGAACGCAATTTTACCCTGGAAATGGAAAGGAAGCTTGATGAAGAGCGAAATAAAATTATCTATGATACCACCAATAATCTCACGGAAAAGTTTCGGTTACTTGAGGCTGATAAAAATAAACAACTCGAAGGAATGCGTATTCAAATTGAAGAATTAAAAAGAAAATCCGAACAAGGTTCCCAACAAACTCAAGGTGAAGTATTGGAACTTGAACTTGAAAATGTTTTAAAAAATAATTTCCGATTTGATGAAATATTGCCAGTTCCCAAAGGCGTTAAAGGTGCGGATATAACACAAAAAGTTCGCAACCAACAAGGAATTGAATGTGGAATAATATTATGGGAAACCAAGAGGACTAAAAATTGGAGTGATGAATGGATTACGAAATTAAAAGATGATCAGAGAGCAATGAAAGCAACACTTGCTATCATAGTATCAATTGCATTACCAAAAGAAATAAAAAGAATTGGATTTGTTGATGGTGTATGGATTTCAGATTTTTCTTCCGCACTTGGCTTGGCGATGGTTTTAAGATCGAACATTATTGAAATTGCACAAATTCATAATTCGATGGCTGGTAAAAACGAGAAAATGGAAATTCTCTATAATTATTTTGCTGGACAAGAATTCCGTCAGAGAATGGAGGCAATTCTTGAAACATTTATTTCTATGAAAGAAGATCTTGATATAGAAAAACGAAGTATTACAGCTATTTGGGCAAAGCGAGAAAAACAAATTGAACGTATTACAAATAGCACATCTTCTCTTTATGGTGATATGAAGGAAATAATTGGTAAAGCCTTACAACCAATGAGCAAATTAGAATTACCAGCACCAGAGGAAGATTCCGATTTACCTTTTAATGTTTTAGAAAAGGAAATTAAAAGCGAAAAAGATGAGGAAAATTTGCCTTTTTAATTATTTGATCGCCTAACCTCAACTCAACTTGACCGCTTCGTGCGGTTCGGCTTTGTCGCTGTTTTTGGCTTCGCGTTTTTCGTTTAACATTGTAGTTCAAGTTTATTTAGTTATGAAATATTTTTTTAATTATTGGCGTTGTCCTTCTAACTTAGCCGTCTGTTCTGGGCGGCGTGTTAGGCGCAACACCGTTATGTGCCCAAAGAAGGAGATCCGCAGTGATTCAATTTCAGGAAGAAATCGATGTTAGTGCAAAGCCGGAAACCATCTTCGCAATCTACGAGAACGTCGATGGTTGGTGCCAGTGGGACCCTGATGTCCACAGTTCCAGCATTGCTGGCGCTTTCGTTCCAGGGACGGTGGGAAAACTAAAACCCAAGAATGGCCCAGCAGTAAAAATGCGTCTTACTCAAGTCGAAAGAAATCGCTCGTTCACGGACGAAACAATATTGCCGCTTTGCAGGATGAAGTTCGAGCACCAATTAACTCCGCAAGGAAAAACAACGCGGGTACTGCACCGTGTTTCATTTTCCGGCCCGCTTGCATTCTTCTTCGGTCGTGTCATCGGAAAGCAAATAAAACATGGGTTGCCAGAAGCCCTAAAAGGACTGAAAGCAAAGGTAGAAACACAATCGCGCACATAACAATGCCATCAACACGGACAGTAAAAAGCGATGCGCCTTCGTCGCCCCGCTTTTTACTGCCGGTTATGGCGAACGTTATACGGTAAGGTAAACAACAATTATAAAATTATATGATTTATTTTAATTATTATCTTTCTGTTATAATTTGGCAACTATTTAATCCTTTTGGATTCTATCAGAGTTTATTACAAAACTTTGGTCAAGTTATCTCTATTCTTGGGTCGTTTTTTTCGAAAGACTCAATAACTTACACTCCGATGTCATTACCCTTTTATGGGAAATGGAAAGTTTTTAACGGTGGTATAGATAAATTAAGTTCACATTCTTGGAATATTATTTCTCAAAGGTACGCTTATGATTTTGTTTTATCTGATGACGGAGGTAAAAAAATTAATGCTAAAAAGGAGACTGTAAATGATTATTTAACTTTTAATGAGAATGTATATTCCCCAAATGATGGAGTCATAATCAGAGTTAAAAATAATATTAAGGATAATAAACACGCTGGTTCTGGATGGATTGATATTTGGACAACTGAAATTAGAGGTAACTTTGTGATAATAGAACATGATAAAAATGTTTACAGTCTTATTGCACACTTAAAAGAAAAGAGCTGTTTAGTAAAAAAAGGCGATGTAGTAAAACGTGGTCAAATTATAGCTAAGTGTGGAAATTCCGGGCATTCAACACAACCGCATATTCATTTTCAAGTTCAAGACAAAGCGAATTGGTATTTTTCAAAAGGGCTTCCAATAATATTTTCAGATATTTTGAAAAATAATAATGGTAATGATTCTAAAAATATGGAACAAGCTTATATTTCAAAGAATGATATAGTTTCAAATACAAATGGCGGCAAAGCAATATTCGAAAAGATAAATCCAGAAATAAATATTTCAAAAGATTTAATAAATTCGCTTATTCTTGGCACAATAAATACTTTTGCTATAATATTAGGCGGTGGATTTATTTATTATACAATTATTAAATCAATTACTGAAGTTACGCATGAGTCATAATTTGTAAATTCCAGTTGAAATTTTTAGGAATAGCACAGTCAAAAAAAACTAAACGTATTTTATAAATAGTGGAAATGTTCATCATT
>JAJYNK010000032.1 GCA_021786355.1 bacterium | reverse complement strand
AACTCCCGCCGTAAACGGAATCAACCTTGAGATAAAAGAAGGCGAGTTTGTGGCGATTATAGGGCCGTCAGGGTCTGGCAAATCAACCCTGCTTCAGATTTTGGGGTGTTTAGACCGGCCATCGGGCGGAGAATATTTTCTTGACGGAAAAGAGATAAGCAAGTATTCGGACGATGAATTGGCGCATCTGCGCAATAAGAAATTCGGATTTGTTTTCCAAGCATTTAATCTTTTAGGAAGAATGTCGGTTTTAGAAAATGTGGAGTTGCCTTTGGTTTATGCGGGTATTCCAGAAGAGAAAAGAAAAACCGTTGCCAAAAAAGTTATAGATTCCGTAGGATTATCCGACAGAATTGATTTTGAAACCATGAGGCTTTCAGGCGGCCAGAAGCAGAGAGTTGCCATTGCTCGGGCATTGGTTAATGAGCCGAGAATTGTTTTTGCCGATGAACCGACCGGCAATTTGGATTCAAAATCAGGAGAAGTCATTCTGGAATTTTTTGAAAAACTTCACGAACAAGGACACACAATTGTTTTGGTTACTCACGAAACTTTTTTGGCGGAATCAGCCGAGAGAATAATACATCTTAAAGACGGATTGATTGAGAAGGAAGAGATTATTAATCACGAGTCTTTTAGAGATAAAAAATTTTTTAAATAAGCATTTTATGAATTCCGTTAGAAATAGAACCTAATATCACAAATCTATGTTAAATAATATTTCATATAAAATAAGTCGTTAATCAAAATAATAACATTTGTGCCATTTCTAACGGGATGAAATTTAGCGATAATTTAAAAATGTCATATTCGGGGTTGACAACACATATGTCGCGCTCGGTATTGACCGTATTGGGAATAGTTATTGGTATCACGGCGATAATTATAGTTATGGCGCTTGGGCAAAGCGCCCAAAACTTGATTGTGGGGGAAATACAGTCAATGGGGCCGGAAACTATTGTTGTTTTGCCCGGCAAGCAGCCCAAAGGATTAAGCGATGTCGGCGGATCGATATTAAGCGATTCGTTGAAAGAAAAAGATTTTAAAGATTTAAGTAAAAAAGAAAATATACCCGATGCCGTTGATGTTAGTCCGGTTGTTTTTAGTCAAATTACTTCCTCTTTTGGTTCCGAGACGTACGACACTATGATTTTGGGAGTATCTCCGTCGCTCTTCAAAACTTTTGGTCTTGAGGTAAATTCGCCCGGAATTATTTTTGGGCAAAATGATGTGAATGAAAAATCCAACGTTGTTGTTCTGGGAAGCAAAGCTCAAACCGAACTTTTTGGCAGTTCTGATTCGATTGGAGAAAAAATTAAAATAAAAGGGAAAAATTTCAAAGTTATAGGCGTTTTAACAAAAAAAGGGCAGTCGTCGTTTGTTAATTTTGACGACCATATAATAGCGCCTTATACGACGGTTCAAGATTTATCGGGCTTGAAATATTTTAACAGAATAGCGGTGAAGGCTAAGTCCGTGGAAGCGATTCCAAGCGTTATTAAGGACATAGAACTTATTTTGAGAACTAATCATAAAATTGACGATCCGAAAAACGACGATTTTTATATTCAAACACAGGAGGATTTGGTTAAAAGCGTCAGCAGTATAACGGACATCTTAACGATTTTTTTGGGTTCCGTGGCCGCCATTTCTTTAGTGGTTGGCGGAATTGGAATTATGAATATTATGTTTGTGTCGGTAACCGAACGCACGCGTGAAATTGGGCTAAGAAAAGCGCTCGGGGCTACTAATAAGAATATTTTAGTTCAATTTTTGACTGAAGCGATTATTTTGACCGTAGCCGGCGGGGTAATAGGCATTATTTTCGGGACAGGATTGACTGCTTTAACAGTGATTATTTTAAATAAGTTCGCGGGCATTAATTTTACTTTTTCTTTTCCGATCGCGGGAGCTCTTTTGGGAATATTCGTTTCCAGCGCAGTTGGTTTTGTTTTTGGAATTTTTCCTGCCCGAAAGGCATCGCTCAAAAGCCCGATTGAGGCATTAAGATACGAGTAAATACGAATAAAAAAGGCCCGGTTAAGGGCCACGAGCTTGATGAGTACGCAGAGGCAGGAATAGCGGGCGGATTTCTTGTTTTACCTCGGGCACGTTTTGTTCATAATGTTCAGATATTTTTTAGGAAAACTTTGCAAATCAATTTTCCTTGGAATATCCGCAAGTGAAGATAAACTAAAAACGGATTTTGTCAGATAGGGCACGGAAGAATTTAAAAAATCATAATCGGATTTTTTTATCGTCAAGAGCAGGGGATAGGCGTTTAGAATGTCGTTATCGCCTTTTTCGGTAAAGCTCCCGATCCATAAATCGTCTATGGCGATATAGGCCGATGTTGCGAAATCCACAACTTCAACCATTGGTTCTTTCAATCTTTTTATTAAAAATTCTGCCAACCCGCATAACAAATTAAATTCCCGCGGATTTTGATAGGACGTTTGAATATTGCCGACATTTTTTACTTGTTTGAGTTTTTCTTGAAGCGCCGCTGTTAAATGAAAAACATTCAATCTGTCTGGCATAATCTCCCCCCTTATTTAGCCGCGATTTTTTATTTTAGAGCTGTATTATATATAATTTAAAAAAAATATAATGTCAATAAATCGTGTAAATAAAAAAAACAAAAACCGCCTCCTCACAAGACGGTCTTTGCTTTTTTCTTTGGTAATACAAAAGATGCATTACCCGATGTATTAATTATATACTCGCCTTTATTTGCGTCAACTGGGGGTTGTGGATATAATGGGGAAGGCTTAAACAGCCAAAAAGTTCTCGCTACCGCTCACTCACCCAGCGAGTTCGTTCGCTAGCGCTGCTCGTTCACTCGTCCGCCAGAGGCGGACACCGTGCCCGCTCACTCGCAGAGCCGCGCTTAAACCTTTTTGTCTGTTTGTAATATTTTAAAATATGGTGGTGAATTTTTTATACAAAACAATTATAAGGCCCATTCTTTTTTTGAATGATCCGGAAGTTGTGCATGAGCGGATGATTAAATTCGGAAATTTTTTGGGTAAGTGTCGGTTCGGAAGAAAAATAGTTTCAGCGCTGTTTTTTTATTCCGACAAATCACTTGAACAAAATATTTTAGGAATTAATTTTAAAAACCCTATCGGGTTGGCTGCCGGATTCGATAAAAACGCCGAGCTGGTTGATATTTTACCGTCAGTGGGTTTTGGATTTATGGAAGTCGGCTCGATTACGGGCGAGCCGTGTGAGGGTAATCCTAAGCCGAGACTGTGGCGGCTAAAAAAATCAAAAGGCATAGTTGTCTATTACGGACTTATGAACGACGGTTGTGAAAGAATATCCAGCCGATTAAAAAATAAAAAATTTGAAATTCCTTTAGGAATTAGTGTTGCCAAGACCAATAATTGGGAAACCGCCGAAACCGAAGCCGGGATAAACGATTATTTTAAAGCATATAAAACAATGGGCGAGGTAGGCGATTATACGACTATAAATATA
>JAJYNK010000025.1 GCA_021786355.1 bacterium | reverse complement strand
AACGCCAACGGGGCTATAACCAATCAAAATTACTGGCTGGAATTTTATCTGACAAGCTAAAAATTAATTTAGTTGACGGACTAAAAAGAACCAAAAGAACAAAACCCCAAGCACAGGCAAGAAAATCATATGATAGAGAAAAAAACGTAAAAGATTGTTTTGAAGTAATTAACGAAGACCGGATTAAAGACCGAAATATTTTATTAGTTGACGATGTTTTTACTTCAGGAGCGACAATAAATGAAGCTGTGAAAGTTTTAAAAAATGCCGGCGCGCGTAAAATCATCGCGTTAGTTATTGCTAAAGCTTAATTTTTAGAAATTATAATCGAAACAACCGTTAGAATTAAAAACGACAGAAACAAAGTCGCGAATGAAAAAATATAAGACAAAAATCTTTCCCGTTCGTAAAGAAAGTCAGCCAGAAAAAAATTGATGGCCGAAACGATAAAGCCGTAAATAATAATCGCGCGCACATCCGCTTTGTTTCCCAAAATATCAATTCCCTTAAAAATATCGAAATGGACGATTATTTTTTCAGTCATTGATCCGAATTTAAAATAACCGACAACCGCCGTAATTATCAGAACAACCGTGGCTGCAGAAAATATTAAACGCAGGTTTTTATCTTTAAAAATATGGGCTACCATTATTCACTAATATACACTAATTTGGGCACGAATTTCACAAATAATATTCGCGATATTGTTCGTGAAAATTTGTGCTTTAGGAACGGAGACGGCTGATTATTTTTTGCTCCACTTCCTGGCGATCGGTTCCGTATTTTAAGCGGGAAATTTCTTTGACCGTGGCTATAGTGTCGTAATCGGCTTTTGGCTTCAAAAAAGTTTTGATGCTAAAAGGCGAGGCTGAAGCGCCGTGAATCAGCATTTTTATATAAGCGCGGCCGGTGGCAATGGTTGTTAAATCAGTTTGGTCGAAAACCGGCGTAAATTCTTTTACCAGGAATTCAGCGTCGGAAATGCCCACTCTAAATACTATTTTGGTACCGACGTTTCCGAAAACTGAATCTTTTATTTTATCGGGCAGTTGGGCGATGAATTGGTGCGCCATCACCAGATTGAGCCGATATTTGCGCGCCTCTGCTAGAATTATCGAAGTTGAATCGGTTGTGAAGTTTTGGAATTCGTCGATAAATAAATTAAAATCCCGGCGGTTTTCCTGCGGCATATCGGCGCGAGACAACGCAGCCATTAAAATTTTACCCAATATTATCATCCCCAATAAATTGGCGTTGGCCTCCCCGATTTTCCCTTTGGAAAGGGGCAATATTAAGATTTTGCCTTCGTCCATTATTTTCCGAAAATTGAACGCGGATTTTTCTTGCCCTATTATCGGCCGCACATAATCGTTAACCGTAAAATTGTTGAATTTTGAAGTTATATACGCGGACATATTCGCCAATGAGTGTTCGCCCGTAGCTTTTTGAGCCTCTTTTTCCCAAAAGTCGATGACTACGGGATTGGCGATTCTCATTAATTTTCTTTCTCGATAGTCGTCATCGGTGAAAACTCTCTGGATTTCCATCAGAGTCGCCGGCTCGTTTACCATGTCTTCCATCAAAAGCAAAATCGCGTTTTTGGTGTACTGTTCGAACATCGGACCGCCCGCGACTTTCATGTCGTAAAGTTTTTCGAAAATATTAAATAATTCGTTGACGATAAAAGTTTTTTCTTCCGGTTTGTTGAAATCGTATTCGAGCATGTTCATGCCCATTGGTTTTTGAAGGTCAGCCGGGTCGAAAACTATAACGTCATCGAGACGGTCTTTGGGAATAGCGCTCAAAACGGATTCCGCGTCTTCTCCGTGAGGGTCAATAACACAAACTCCCTTGCCTTGTTTGATATCTTCGATGGCCATATTCATAAGAAGGTTGGTTTTACCGGTTCCGGTTTGACCGATTAAATAAACATGGCGTCTGCGGTCTTCTTCGGTGATATAAACAGGTTTATGCTCGTTCCTAAAATCGCTTTCACCGACTAAAGTTCCGGAATCTGGCAAGACAGGAGGCGGAGCTTCTTTGGCTTTCGCCCATTTTATTTTAGGAATGTCGCTTGTGGCGGTTGGTAAATGAAAAACGCTGGCGAGTTCTTCTGTGTTTAAAACAACATTTTGATTTTCGTCAAAATCCCGAAAAGAAAAATTATAAAAGAAATCCTTAATATTGCGGGGTTTTACTATTTTAAATTCTTGCCGTCGAGGCGAACTGAATTGAGAAAAGCCGTTTAATACGCCGTCTAAAATCATATCTGCCTGAATATTGTTTAAGGCCGAAGCGACAACGCGGATATTCAAGGCTAAAAGCGGTTTGGAAATTTTTGACTCCAGCGCTTTTATCGCGTCCTCGTCTACTATTTTCGGTTCGTTTTCTTTTTTTTCTTCCGGTCCCGACATCGCTTTTTTTATATCACCGAAGTTGATTTTCAATCCTTTTATCAAATCCTCCATTTTAGCCCCTTTTTTTAAAGATTCGAGCATTTGTAAAATATTTTTCTTTGCCGACTCAGGCGCGGGATTTCCTAAAACTTGAATGGCAATACCTTCTCCCACTTCGCTAATTTTGCTTAGTCCGCTTAAAATAGGCGCGAATGTGTCGGTATTGGATTCAATATATGTTCTAACAGGCAGGGCGTAAGAAAATTTTTGCCGGACAAAAACCCCGGAGCTTTCGCCGGATGAATTAAAAATATTATAATCGTCAACGTAACTGACTTGAGCGTCTTTCCAAAGGCCTTGAATTTGCCGGATTACGGCTTCGACAGATTTTGTCGGAACCCCGATATAAAAATGAATTTCCTCGCCGACATTATGAACCGCGGCTTCCAATACGAAATGAGATTTTAAACTGGCGAGAATGGAAAAAAGCTGGGCTGACAAATTAACTTCTTCTTTCCAATCACTTAGCTGGCCCGGCTGGGAAGAATCACTTTTTTGTTTTTTGGGCAAGCTAATTGAAAGTAATTTCATCTCCATTGTCTGTGCCAGCCTTCGTTTTTTGTTTGAGCGGTAAATCAAAAAAAGCGCGATAATAGCCGCGATTAAAACCGGAACTATTAAAATAATGTAAAAAATCATTTTAAATCATCCTTAAATCAAATTGCGTTTTTTTAATTCGGCGTGAAGTTTGTCGGTCAACGCGTCGTGATACGCGTCCAAAACAAACGGGCCGAATCCTCCGGCTTCTTCAGCCGTTTTTTCGATGCCTTGGTGAAAAGTCATGTCAATAAGCTTTTCAACCTTGATTTTTATTTCGTCGGGCGCGTCTATGAGATAGTCGGGCAAAACAGTCGTCTGAAACGGCTTGGCCGGAGAAAAATTCACCGGTTGTCCCAAAATTTGTTTTTGAACAATGGGGCCAAGAGAACGTTTTATAAGTTCCCTTTCCGAAACTTCTTTGAACTCAGGAGTATTTTTATTTTCTTTGATTTGCCGGCTTAAGCGTTCAATGTCTTGCTCTAATATGTTATGATTTATCATAATGTAAAATTTAAAAATCAAAGATTAAAATGACAGATTAAAATTATAAAATGATTAAATCTTAAATTTTTTCATTTTACATCGTCATTTTGCATTTTGAGATTTACATTTTTAATTTATATGAAATCGAAATATAAAACTTGGATATTGATATTTATAATAATAATTATAGCCGGTTTTCTAAGGGCTTACAATATAAAAAGTTTACCACCCGGACTTTATCCGGATGAAGCAATGAACGGCAATAACGCGCTGGAAGCGATTTCAACTGGTAATTGGAAAGTTTTTTATCCGGAGAATAACGGGCAGATC
>JAJYNK010000028.1 GCA_021786355.1 bacterium | reverse complement strand
GATACAATTGATGACCCGAAATATAAAAAATTAATTAGTGAATCATCAAAAGTTATTAAAGATAAGAAAATTTATTTTAGGCGTGATAATTTTGGTAATTTATACCCATTCAAATTTTCTATTAGAGAGAATAATTTTTTAATAGCCGATTCTATTATCCACCAAGCCTATTGGAATCTTCTTTCAAAACAAGTTGTTTTAACCGGCGTTCAGGTGATAAATAATTTTTTCAAAGACGCGCGAGAAAACGCTCAAATTGTTGATTTGCAGCCGAGTATGACAAAAATTGACGTTCCTACAATACCGATTGTTTCTTTATATGGAGAAACAGAAAAGGCCAAGAGCACGCTCAGTTCTTTTTGGGATAGCACTGTTGGCGCGGCAAAGAACGCCCTTTCTTCGGTGGGTGAGTTTTTTTCGGGGCTTTTTGGCAACCAAAATGATTTTACTCCCGTAGATCAGATTTCTTTAACTGACTCAAGCGGACAAAACGAAATTAATTTATCAGGTAGCGGAAAGACAAATAATCCAGTTGTGAGTGAAAGTAGTAAAATAAAATCTTTAAAAGGCGAAATTAGTTCTTTGAAAAAGGACATTGCTTCTTTAAAAAAAGATTTATCGATAGCTGGTAATTCCGGCTCTAATAATAGTTCAAGTAGTTCAAGCGCGGAAAAAATTAATAGTAAAAAAACAATTTCCAATAAAGACACTGATAAAAATTCAACCTCTTCGGTCGTTGAAAAAGTTAACGATCCTAAAACAGAAAATAATTCAACAAGCCAAGAGGCCGCCAGGTGCCTTTTTAATAATTCTCAAACGCCTTCCCGGAATAAAGTTTTGATAAACGAAGTTGCGTGGATGGGCTCAACTATTAGCGCTAACGACGAATGGATAGAGTTAAAAAATGTTTCAAATCAAAATATTGATCTTTCGAATTGGCAATTAATCAACAAAGGCAGGCAAATAGAAATCAATTTGTCGCAATTGAAAAACAAAAATTTAGCCAGCGGCGGATTTATTATTTTGGAAAGAACGGACGATAATTCAGCCCCTAACGTTAAAGCAGATCTGATTTATGCCGGCGCGCTTTCTAATAGCGACGAAGGTTTAAGATTGTTTGACGGCGAGTGTAATTTAATGGATGAAGTTTTAGCTGGCTCTAGTTGGCTGGCCGGCGATAATTATTTGAAAAAGACAATGGAAAGAAACGGTAATGATTTTAGCTGGCACACTTCGGCGTATGTAGGCGGAACGCCGAAAGCGGAAAATTCGGTTGTTTATGGCGGAGGAGGCGGGGGAGGCGTTGTTGTTAGTAATTCTACTCAAAATTCTCAGGCGCCTAATTCAGACTCGACTTCTACAAATTCTACTTCTACCACAAGCTCCACTAATATAGGAAGTTTAAAGTTAAAAATTACGGAAGTCGTTTATAATCCTGAAGGAGCTGACGAGGGAAAGGAATATATAAAAATTTTTAATTCCGGAGAAAGCGACGTTGATTTAAGCAGTTTTTCCATTCAGTATTTAGACTCAAGCGGAGATTTTTCAAACATCAAAAAGAGAAATTTTGAAAACGTAAATAAAATTTTAAGCCAAGGTTATTTTAAAGTTGGCGCGAATTGCCATACTGCTACGCCTTGCGAAGCTGCGGATTTATCGTGGAGTCAAGCGTTAAACAATACCAAAGGAACGGTATTTTTGGTTTCTAATCAAAGCTCAATTTCTAGCGCTTCTGGCACGCAGATAATTGATTCGTATTCTTATTTGCAAGAACAAGTCGCGACAACATCAACTTCTTCGTCGTCAACTTCCATTGCTTCTTCCTCGGTTTTAAACGGCCTCGCGGCTGTTTTTGTTAAAGATGCCATGAAGATTGATTTAAGTTGGCAAGCGGTTACCAGCCTGAATTCTTCCAGTTCAAAAATCAGCTATGCAATAAAAGACGCTTCTTCAAGCGCGGTTTTAAGTCAAACTTCGTCCACGTCGGCAAGCGTTGTTATTGACGAAGTCGGAAGAAACTACGATTTTTTAGTTGAGGCAATTAATGCGAGTACCTCTGTTTTGGCGAGCGCCACAACAACGGTTTCGACGCCGAGTTTTCTGTCCGGTTTTTATTTTTATAAAGACCCGAGAAATCAAAATGATTATTTGATTGAAGGGAAATATAGCAAATATCCAATTGCGCCGAGTTTGTATGCGTCTGACGGCTGGAAGGTTGTTGTCTTTTATTTAAACAGCGATCCATCAAAACAAATGTATATAGAGAATCCTTTTAGCGACGGCTATAATTGGAAGTGGCCGGCGGAAGATTTTTCCAAGATAATCGGAATCCGTTATATTCCATGCGCTTCAACAGCCGGAGAGTCTCAATTTAAGGCTTTAATTTTGGCGGACACTTCTCAAAGGTGTAATGGTTTGGGAATAGGCACTGAAAGATTCGCTATTTCCAGTCTGGGAGTTAATAAATTTTTTGTTCCGCTTGAAAAAACCGTCAGTCAAATAAATTTCTCGGCGAACGACTATATAACTACCGGTTATTATTCTTTTGAACATTCGAGTATACCAAACGGCGGTTCGGAAGTTTTTAGATTAGTGGCGGTTGATAAAAATAAATATTATTTTGGCAAGGAGCCTATTCATGAGGCGCCTCAATTAACGGGCTCCGTTAATTTGGCTTTTGATCAGCAAAATTCCAAACTTGCCATTGATTGGCCCAAGGCCAGCGACCCAGACACTGTTGAATCTTTGTTGGGTTACGAGATCCGATATAATGATTCTGACGAGTGGCAGGCTGTTTATGCTACAGGCACAATAAAGTCCGTTACGTCGGGTGACGATTTTTTAATAAGCGTGCGCGCCAAAGATGAATTCGGAGTAACTTCAAGCGTTTTGACGGCGAATTGGAAATATCCCGATATTAATTTTGAAATAACCCAAACCCAAGCTAATAATTGGAGCTATCCTTTTGGAAACAAATATTTTTCAGGATGCGCAGCCAAGGGCGCACAAAGCATTGTTCCTGAAAAAAATTTTCAATTTGGCAAAGCTGTTTTGAGGATTACTCATAATACAGGAACAGACGGCGCGAACTTAAAATTGTCGATGTTAAACGATGATGGCAATAACAAGCCTGATTTAAATTCGCAATTGGCCAGCGCGGTATTGGCAGATATTTACAGTCCTTCTTCTGATTTAGTTTTTAATTTTTCTTCTCCGGTAGCGTTTGAGGCTAACAAAAAATATTGGATGCTGTTAGAGGTTGAGGGTTATGTTGGCGGAAATAACGATGATCAATGGTCAAGAAATCAGTGGCAAAGCGCTGTTAGCAAAGAGGACCTTTATGTTGGCGGAGAGCATTTATTTTATGGCAACGACTGCTCTTATTTACATGAAAGCGGAAGAGAGGACTGGTATATGAAAATCGGGTTATAATAGAAGTATGGTTTCTCTCCTTTATAATATTCGAAGCTTGCATAATGTGGGTTCTATTTTCAGGACTGCGGATGCCGCCGGGGTTAAAAAACTTTATTTATGCGGGATAACGCCGTCTCCGACGGATGTCTTTGGACGGCCTCGCCAGCAATTAACGAAGGTTTCCTTGGGAGCGGAGAAATATGTGGAGTGGGATGCTTCGGTTCGCTCAGCACGAGCAATTTCAAAATTGCTCGACGATTTGAAATCAAAAGGATATAAAATTTTCGCGATAGAACAGGCGAAGAATGCGACTACATACTACAAATTGCAGACAAAAAGGACAGATAAAATAGCTTTGGTTTTAGGGAATGAAGTTAAGGGGCTTCCGAAGCCCATTTTAAAAAAAGCGGACAAGATTTTGGAAATTCCGATGCGTGGCGCGATGGTTCGACAGGCTCACCATCCCCGACACACTCGTCGGGGAAAAGAATCTTTAAACGTGGCAGTGGCTTTCGGGATAGTGGCGTTTCATCTTATAAATTTTAAGCAAAAAAAGGCGGCATGACAGAGGGTCAGCCGCTACGCGTTTTGCGGAACCAAAAAACATTGACGGGGAGTAGCTTTACCGGCGCCCCTGTCACCTCCTTTCGCTACTTAGGCAGAAGCCTTAGCCGGTTTTGTGGACTAATAAAAAATTTAATTCAAGATCTGATATTTGTCAATTATTACTTTTAGTAAATAAGATTAAGGCGTATAATAAAACAAAAGCGTCTCGTTAGAAATAATGATAAATATTGATATAATGCAAACTACTTTAATTTATAAAAACGTCGGTTGTTTAACTAAGGCGCATTATTTGTGCCATTTCTAACGGGATGCGGATTATTGGAGCAAGTGTAAAAATCATTTCGGATTCAAGAGGAAATGAAACGCTTGAAACGGGATTAAGAAGCGACAAATTTTTTGCGTCTGCTTCGGTGCCTGCCGGAAAAAGCACCGGCACGCATGAGGCGTTTGTTTTGGAGCCTCAAAAAGTAATTTTAAAATTCGAAGAAACTAAAAGTGAAATTTTAAAAAAAGAATGCCGGACGCAAAAAGATTTTGATAAATTTTTAATTGCTTTAGACGGAACTGACAACAAAAAAAATCTGGGCGGAAATTTAATATTGTCTTTAAGCTTGGCGTGGGCAAGGCTTAAGGCCAAAGAAAATAATCAGGAACTTTTTGAGTACGTAAATAAGACTTTTTCCGAAAGTTTTTTCGGGAGCGCGGCTGTAAGAGCGCCAAAGCCGATTTTTAACGTTATCAACGGCGGGGCGCACGCTAGAAACAAGCTTGACTTCCAAGAGTTTCAAGTTATTCCAACAACCGAAGATTTTAATATCGCTTACAGCATTGGCCGAGAATATTACAGAAAACTCAAAAAAGTTTTAGACGAAAAATTTGGAGAAGAGAACATAACTTTAGGAGACGAAGCGGGGTATTCGGCGCCGTTTGAAACCAACGAGGAGGCATTGGAGATCATGGCGGATTTGATAGGGAAAAATAATTATCCCTTGCGGATTGGCTTAGATGTAGCGGCGAGCCAATACTACCGGGCGAACGAATATATTATCAATAAAAAAAGTTATTCAAACGAGGAGGTAAAGGAATATTATTTAAAACTTATCGAAGCGTACGACATACTTTCAATTGAAGACCCGTTTTATGAAGAAGATTTCGATTCATTCGCGGAACTGACAAAAGAAATAAAAAAAATTGACGACTCGATGGATTTTGAAAATTTGAAGGGCACGCATAAAATTTATCCAAAAGAAAACAGTCGGCTGGTTATCACTGATGATTTAACGACTACTAATTCGAAAAGATTAAAAATGGCGGTTGATAAAAACGCCGGCAACGCTATTTTAGTAAAACTCAACCAAATCGGCAGTTTGACCGAAACATTGGAGGTCATAAAAATGGCTTATGATAACAATTGGCAGGCAGTGGTGAGCCATAGAAGCGGGGAAACGATGGATGATTTTATCGCGGATTTGGCCGTCGGAGTGGGCGCGTGGGGATTGAAATCCGGCGCTCCGGGAAAACCGGAAAGATTAGCAAAATACGAAAGAGTATTGAAGATCTTTAGCTGATATTTAAAGTCTTTTACAAAATCAATTTTATTAAACTATGGCCGGTCATTTCTGGAGGCTTGGGAATTTTCATAAGTTCTAAAATTGTCGGAGCAACATCGGCTAAAACGCCAACTTGAGAACGTTCGGCCTGATGCACGTATTGATCGGTATTTTGTCTTTCAAATTCTTTGGCAATTAAATAAAATGGCACCGGATTGGGGTCGTGTTTTGTTTCCGGAGAGCCGGTTTTTGGATCAATCAATCTTTCGGCGTTTCCGTGGTCGGAAGTGATTATTAAAAAGGCGTTGTTTTCCATTGCCGAGGCGTAGATTTTTTCTATTTGGGCATCGATTACTTTTATCGCTTCCGCGGTGGCTTCGAAATTGCCGGTGTGGGCGATAATGTCCGGGTTGGCGAAATTAACAAGAATAAAATCGTAAACTTTTTCTTTGATGGCTTCCAAAAGGCGGTTTGTGATTTCCCCGGCCATCATTTCCGGATGCTGGTCATAGCGGAAACTTATTTTTGAAGGGACTAAAACGCGGTACTCTCCTTTGAAGGACGACTCTTCTTGGCCGTTGAAAAAATAAGTGACGTGGGCGTATTTTTCCGTTTCCGCGATGCGCCACTGGATTTTGTTGTTTTCTTCCAAAACTTTTCCCAGAGGCGTTAAAACTTTTTCCGGCGGAAAAAGCACGGGAGCGGTAAACTCGTCTTTGTAAGAAACCATCGTAGCGACAAATAAATTGGAAAATTGTTTTATCGGAAAAGAGTTAAAGTCTTTTTCGATGAAACAGCGGACAATTTGGCGCATTCTGTCTTCGCGGAAATTAAAAAATATTACGGCGTCATTGTCTTTTATCGAACGGTTTTGGGGTCCGATTAAGGTGGGAGGAACATATTCGTCGTTGAGTTTTCTGGTGTAAGTGCTTTTGATATGCATTTGGTAGTCGTCTATTGTGCCGCCTTGCCCGGTGATGGCGTTGTAATATTTTTGGGTTCTGTCCCAGTGGCTGTCTCTGTCCATGGCGTAATATCTTCCGCCAAGCGAAGCTATTTGTTTTGAAAAAGGCTCGGGAATTTTATTTATAAATTCAATGGCCGATTCAGGAGAGCTGTCCCTGCCGTCGGTAATAAGGTGGAGGTTTATTTTTTCAAGAGGAAAATTATTTTTTTTGGCGGCCTCTAAAATGGCTATTAAATGTTCGAAAGAAGAATGAACGCAAGCATCGGATAAAAGGCCGATTAAATTAAGACTGGAGTTATTGCTTCTGGCATGCTCTAAAGCGCGTTTTAGAACTTCATTTTCATAAAAACTGCCGTCTTTTATCGATAGGGTAATTCTGGGAAAATTTTGGTAGAGAATACGGCCGGCGCCGATATTTAAGTGGCCAACTTCGCTGTTTCCTTCTTCTCCCCATGGCAGGCCGACGGTGATTCCCGATGCTTGAAGCGTTCCGTAGGGATATCGTTTTTTTAAGGAATTCATCACTGGTGGGCTTACAAGATGGATCGGATTGGAAAAATCATCCGCGCCTATGCCCCAGCCGTCTAAGATTATTAAAATTACGCTGCGGAGAGTGTTCATCCCGTTAGAAATGGCACAAATGCCACGTTTTACTTAACGACTGATTTTTTAAAATATTATAATATCGCATATATTACGGCGTTGGTTTTTATTTCTAACGGGATTCATTAATATATTTTACTTTAATTGCTTCTTGTCGGCAATGAAAAAATTTGCGATAATAAATTGGTATGGATGATTCAGATGTAAAAAAAGCAAAGGTAAAAGTAGTTGATATTATAAAAAAGCTGGACGTTAAGAAGTCGGTTTCCGAGCCGGTTAATATAAAGCAGGCGGAGAAAAAAGCAGAAAAAAAATCGGTACGAAAATCGGAGGAAAAACCAGAAGAAAAAATTGCAACTAAAAGCGATAAAATCATTTCTCCGCTTAGCTGGACCGAGAGCCGCGGAGAGGGGAGTGAAGGGCCGAAAAATAAAAACAACGATTTGGAAAAATTGTTCGAGAAGATTGACAGAAAAGAACAAGAAGTTTTAGGCAGAAAAGTTTCCCCTCAAATGATAGAAAAAGAAATCCCTCATCTTCGAGAGGATTCGATTAATATTTCTTTGCCGCCGCGGCTTCCGGAAATGAAATTAAAGCCCAGAAAAAGATGGACGGCTATAGTTTGGATTCTAGTCGCTGTTATTTTGGGGCTTGGGGCTTACGGCGCGTACGTTTATTTACCCAAAGCCGACATTAAAATTTCAATTAGAAGATTTCCCGAAAAAGAGAAGGGACCTTGGGAATATGATAATCCGGTGATTTTAAGTTCCAAATTGACGGATATTGATCTTAGCAGCCGGCAAATCCCCATTGCTATTTTTTCTCAGAGGAAAAATAGCAATTTTCCTTTTTTGGCAACGGGGAAAAAATACGTGGAGCGCAAAGCCGCTGGGAGCGTTAACATTTATAATAATTTTTCAACCGAACAACAGATATTGATAAGCGGAACGAGGTTTAAATCGCCGGACGGAAAAATTTTTAAGCTTCTCGATCGAATCGCAGTTCCAGGCGCAAGAGTGGAAAACGGACAGGTAGCCGCCGCAAGCATCGAAGCGCGGGTAGCGGCTGAAAAACCGGGAGAAGCTTACAATATCGGCATGGTCAGCAAATTTACCATTCCAGGGTTTGAAGGAACTCCTAAATTCGATAAATTTTATGCCGAATCGAAATCTCCGATCGCCGGCGGATTTGTCGGTCAAGCGGCGTATCCGACTGATGCAGATATAAAAAACGCAAAAGGGGAAGCGGAGAAAAATTTAAAAAACGGAATCGAAGTTTTTATAACTTCTCAAATTCCAAGTGACGAATTCAAGCTCATAGACAGCAGCCGACAATTTAATGTGTTAAAAGAAACCGTAAATACCGATACGGATGAAAACAATAATTTTTATGTTTTTGTCGACGGAGAAATGTCGATGACGGCGTTTAAAAAAGTTCACATAATAAATCTTTTGACTCAGATGGCCAAACAGGTTGCGGGCACTTCTTTACGGCTCACTTTAAAAGAAGACGAGTATTCGATAAGTTATGGAAATGTTCAAATTGATCCAAAAACAAAAACAATGACTTTACCGGTTAAATTTAAAGGAATTTTTTGGGAGCCTTTAGACGTGGATTCTTTTAGGCAAAAAATTTCCGGCAAATCCGAATCTGAACTGAAATCTCTTATTTATTCGTATCCTGGCATAGAAAAAGCTGATTTTTCGTTCTGGCCGTTTTGGGTTTCAAAAGTTCCAGCCAACCAGAATCGAGTGAATATAGCGGTTAATTAAGGAGCTTGCCCCCACACCATAACAAGTTTTTGCATTATGTTCTTTATGTATATATTAAAAAGTAAAAAAGATAATAATTTATACATAGGTTCAACAAACAATTTAGTTCGCAGGCTAAAAGAACATAATGCGGGTTTAGTTAAATCAACAAAATCAAGGATTCCCTTCAAGCTGGTCTATTATGAGGGCTATGCTAACGAAGAAGAAGCCAGAAAACGAGAAGAAAATCTGAAATTAAGAGCCAGAGCATTGCGCCAATTATTAGGTCGGATAAAAAAATCAATAAACTAAACCCATAAACTTGTTTGGTGTGGGGGTTGACTTTATTGCGATTTCATTTAGTATTTATCTCTACATGTCGAATTCCGAGAATAAAGCGGTAATGAAAGGAAGGGTCATAGAAAATTTGCCGGCAACGAATTTTAAGGTTGAACTGGAGAGTGGAAATACAATAATCGCTTATCTTTCGGGTAAGATGAGGATGCATTACATTAAAATAATGCCCGGCGACACGGTTTTATTAGAACTTTCCCCTGACGGTGAAAGAGGTAGAATCGTCAGAAGGCTTTAATTTATAAAAATGAAAGTAAGAGCTTCGGTAAAAAAAATTTGCAAAAATTGCAGAACCGTTAGGCGTGGCGGCAGAGTTTATGTAATTTGCGGTAAAAATCCGAAACACAAACAAAGACAAGGGTGAAATAATTTAAAAATAAAAATGAAAAAATAAAAAATTAGATATTTGCTTTAAATAAATTATTTTTAAATTTTAATCTGCCATTTTTAATTTTGATATTTTAATTTTTAATTTAGCAACCATGCGTTTAATAGGAATAAACATACCAGACAACAAAAGAGTGGATATCGGGTTAACTCATCTTTATGGAATAGGCAGAACGACAGCTGCCAAAATTTTGGACTCTATAAAAATCGAGGCAGGCAAAAAAGTCAAAAGCCTTACCTCCGAAGATGTTAAAAAAATTCAGGATTATATCGAAAAAAATCACAAGATTGGCGATGAGCTAAGGCAAGTCATAAGAACGAACATTTCTCGATTGAAAGAAATCGAAAGTTATCGCGGAAGCCGCCATTTAAGAAAGCTTCCGGTAAGGGGACAAAGGACAAAAACTAATTCACGGACAGTCAGGGGTAATGTAAGAAAAACCGTCGGCAGCGGAAAAAGGAAGGTTGATTTGAAATAAAATGGGAAAGAAAAAAGTAATCAAAAAAAGCGAGGCGGAAGTTTTAAAGGAAGGCGAAGAGCTGGAAAAGAGTATTGAAAAGGCTTCGGGCAAAAGCTCGGCCGCCAAGAAAATAAATAAAGGGATGGTTTTTATAAACGCCAGTTATAATAATACGGTCATAACCGCGACAGACGCCAAGGGTGATGTTTTGGGCTGGTCCACGGCCGGATCTTTGGGGTTTTCCGGCCCTAAGAAGGCGACCCCGTTCGCGGCTTCAAAAGTTGTGGCGGCTCTTGCCGAGAAATTAAAGAAAGTCGGTCTTAGCGACATTGACGTTATAGTTAAAGGGGTTGGCGCCGGCAGAGACAGCGCTGTCCGGTCGCTGTCCAACCAAGGATTCAATATTTTATCAATAAAAGACGCTACGCCGATTCCGCATAACGGACCGAGAGCTCCTAAAGTTAGAAGAGTATAAATTATGCATATACAAGCTAAAGAAAAAAAAGAACGAGCGTTGGGCGTAAAGCTTTTTTTGAAAGCGGATCGTTGTAATTCGCCTAAATGCGCTATGGTCAGAAGGCCGTATAGGCCGGGCATGCACGGCAAATCACGGCGCCGGGCTATTTCCGAATACGGACAGCAATTGATGGAAAAACAAAGAATAAGAATAACTTACGGGCTTAAAGAATCGCAGATGGCCAATGTTTTTAAAAACGCTTCAAAGAAAAAAGGTTCTTTGTCCGAAGCGATTATCGGCCTTTTGGAAAGACGACTCGACAACACAGTTTTCAGATTGGGACTGGCGCCTTCAAGGATAATGGCCAGACAATTTGTTTCCCACGGGCATATTTTGGTAAACGGACGTAAAGTTACAGTGCCGTCGTTTTTAGTTAAAATAGGCGACGTTATTACCGTAAAGCCGACATCGCTAAACTCCTTGATTTTTAAAGAGCTTTCTAATACTATAAAAAAATATCAAGCGCCTGAATGGCTAATAATTGACGCGGAAAAAATTGAAGGAAAAGTGAAATCGCTGCCTGTGTCCATTGAGATGCCGTTCGATATTAATTTGGTGGTTGATTTTTATTCAAAATAAAAATATGAAATACGCACGACTTAGCGAAACCGTTAAAATCAAAACAATTTCCGAAGACGAAAAGAAGGGCATTTTTGAAATAGAAGGCCTTTATACCGGTTACGGACTTACTATTGGAAACGCTCTTAGACGAATTCTTTTGTCGTCAATTCCCGGAGCGGCGGTAACGCAAATAAAAATTGCAAACGTTAAGCACGAATTTACTACTCTTCCCGGAGTGTTGGAGGATATTATCGAGATAATTTTTAATTTGAAAAAGGTGAGGTTTAGTTTTCACGCCGATGAACCCCAGATTTTGACCGTCGAAGCTAAGGGTGAAAAAATAATTACAGCCAAGGATATCAAATCCAATTCTTTGGTTGAAGTTATAACTCCCGACGCTCATATCGCCACGCTTACCGATAAAAAAGCGGAATTTAAAATGGAAATAACCGTGGAGAAGGGCCTGGGTTATGTGCCGGTGGAGGAAAGAAAAACGGAAAAAACGCCTATCGGCGTTGTCGCTATTGACGCGGTTTTTACGCCGGTTATGAAGGTCAATTTTGATATTGAAAATATGCGCGTTGGCGAGCACACGGATTATAATAGGTTGAAATTGGCCATTGAAACTGACGGAAGCATAACTCCTTCAGAAGCTATTAGAAAAGCGGCCAATATCTTAAGCGATCATTTTGTAAAAATTTCCGAACTGGAAGTAAAAGAATCCAAAAAACTTTCCCAGGAAGAACCTGAAGAGAAACCCAAAAAAACGGCAAAAGCCAAAAAGGCAATTAAGGCCAAGAAATAAACCTCCAGTTTCGGGCTTAAGAGAAATATGAGACACCTAAAAAAAGGCAGAAAATTTCATCGAAAAAAAGGCCAGCGAAAGGCTTTTTTAAAAAGCTTGGCCAGTAATCTTATCTTGAAAGGAAAAATTTCAACAACCGAAGCGCGGGCGAAGGAAATGAAATCTTTTGTCGAGAAATTAATCACTTTGGCGAAAAAACAAAACTTGGCCAGCTTGAGGCTTTTAATTTCCAGATTAAATAAAAAACCGGCGCAGAAACTTTTTTACGAAATCGCCCCAAAATATAAAGATGGTAGAGGCGGTTACGTTAGGGTTATAAAAAGCGCGGCGCGCCGGAAAAACGACGCCGCGAAAATGGCGATAATCGAATTCGTGAAAGATTAAGGGGTCAAGCCTCATATTTATGTTTGGGGTTTGACCCCGTAGTGAAACTTCGCCCGATTAAATTTTTTTGACGATAAATAAAGATGTCAGCCTTTAAAATTATTCATTCAATTTGAACGCAAAGTAAAATATAATTTAATTATCCGACGCAACGTCGGAGACAGGCGAAGTTCTACTAACGGGGTTTGACTTTTTATTTTTTTATCGTAAACTGGAAAGGTCGTAAAAGCAAAAATTCATAACAATACAAATAACAATTAATTGTTAACTAATAATTCATAATTAATAACCTCTGAATATTTCAGCATAAATTATTGGTTATAAGTTATTAGTTATAAAAGTATGGCAGAAAAAGAAAAATTTGAGCGAGGCAAGCCTCACGTCAATGTCGGAACAATCGGCCATGTCGATCACGGCAAGACCACATTGACCGCGGCCATCACCCACGTCCTTTTTATGAAGGGCTTGGCAAAAAAAGAAGAGGGCGTTGATCAGATTGACAATGCTCCCGAAGAAAAAGCCAGAGGTATTACTATTGCTTTGCATCACTCGGAATATGAAACCGAGAAAAGGCACTACGCGCATATTGACGCGCCGGGCCACGCCGATTACATCAAAAACATGATTACCGGCGCCGCGCAAATGGACGGCGCGGTTTTGGTGGTTAGCGCCGCGGACGGCCCAATGCCTCAAACAAGAGAGCACATTCTTTTGGCGCGCCAAGTCGGCGTTCCTGCAATGGTTGTCTTTCTTAACAAGGTGGACATGGTGGACGATCCGGAACTTATCGATTTAGTTGAGGCGGAAGTACGAGAGCTTCTCAAGAAAAACCAATTTCCGGGAGACGAAATTCCGGTAATCAGAGGCTCTGCTCTTAAAGCGCTTGGAGCCAAGTCGCTTGACGATGAGGCGGTTAAACCGATTCTTGAATTGGTTAAGGCGTTGGATGATTATGTTCCAGAGCCGGTCAGAGATATCGACAAGCCGTTTTTGATGCCCGTTGAAGATATTTTTTCCATTGAAGGCCGCGGAACGGTTGTTACCGGAAGAGCGGAAAGAGGTATTATTAAGGTTAATGAAGAAGTGGAAATTATTGGGCTCAAACCGGTTCAAAAAACCGTTGTTACCGGAATTGAAATGTTTAACAAGCTTCTTGACGAAGGCCAAGCCGGCGATAACGTTGGAATACTTTTGAGAGGCCTTAAAAAAGAAGACGTTGAAAGGGGACAGGTGGTTGCAAAGCCGGGAAGCGTTACTCCGCACACCGATTTTGAAGCCGAGGTTTATGTCTTAAGCAAAGAAGAAGGCGGAAGGCACACCCCGTTTTTCAAGGGCTACAAGCCGCAATTTTACATCAGGACAACCGATGTTACCGGCGAGGTGGAACTTCCGGCAGGAATGGAAATGGTTATGCCCGGCGACACTGTCAAAGTTACGGTTAAATTAATCGCTCCGGTTGCGCTTGAAGAAAAGCAAAGATTTGCGATTCGAGAAGGCGGCAAGACCGTTGGAGCGGGCGCGGTTACTAAAATCATCAAATAAAGGGCTTTATATAAATTTTGGAGTCTTCAGATGAATAAAATTTATTAATAAAACCTTTACACAGCACCTTTTTTGAGAAATAGATAATTCTATCACCCAAAAAAGGTGCTGGGTGCTCAATGTTGTGGTAAAATTTACTACGCACTGAGCTTGTAAATTTAAACAACATTGGCATGGCAAAGAAAACAGAAAGCATCCAGTCTAAAATTAGATTGAGAATAAAATCTTACGATCACAAATTGATTGACAATTCAGTCAAGCAAATTGTCGAAACCGCGATCAGAAACGGCGCGGAAATCGTAGGACCGATTCCTTTGCCGACGAATTTCAAAAAGTACACCGTTAACCGATCGACATTCGTTCACAAAGATTCCCGCGAGCAGTTTGAGTTGAGGGTTCATAACAGATTGATTGATATTTTAAATCCCAACCCGAAAATTATCGAATCTCTAAGCAATTTGAATTTGCCTTCGGGAGTGGAAATTGAAATAAAAATGAAGTAACTAAAATCCCCCAAGTTTGGGGGATTTTAGTTTACGAAATTTATCTATCGGGCTATTTAACGATCGTGAAATAGTCCGATAGATTTTTAGGCTATTGAATTGTTGTTTGTTTAATTAATTTTAATACTATTTTAATTTTTCTAAAAAATTGGTAAGGTAATTTTATTATGAAACTTAGTATTGGAATTGTGGGGATGCCTAATGTCGGCAAGTCCACATTATTTAAAGCTTTGACCGCTAACGAGGTTCATATCGCTAATTATCCGTTTGCGACGATTGATCCTAATGTTGGGGTTGTAAGCGTTCCAGACGAGCGCCTGGACAAGCTCGCGTCTATTTCTCGGTCTAAAAAAATAGTGCCTGCTGTGGTGGAGTTTTACGATATAGCGGGCCTTGTGAAGGGGGCAAATAAAGGAGAGGGCTTAGGAAACCAGTTTTTGTCCCACATAAAAGACGTTGAGGCTATTGTCCAGGTAGTCAGGTGTTTTCAAAAATCGGACATTATTCACGTGGAAGAAAGAGTTGATCCAATTCGCGACATTGAAACTATAAACACGGAACTTATTTTAAAGGATTTAGAAACGGTTGAGCGCAGACTGGAGAAATTGGAAGGCGAGGCGCGGACTGGCGACAAGCAAAAAATAAAGGATAAAGAAATAGTCGAGAATATAAAAGATAAATTAAATAAAGGGGAATTATTGACGGGTTTAAGCGAGGAAATTAAAAATTCCCTGATTGTAAAGGAGATGAATCTTTTGACGGCAAAAAAGCAGATTTATTTGCTAAACGGAAACGAAGAAGACGTAAGCAATGAATTGAAAAATAAAATAAAATCGTTGGGCGCCGATTATCTGATCGCGGATTTATCGAAAGAGAACAGCGTAAATGAATTGATAAAAAGAGCTTATGAAATTTTGGGACTGATAAGTTTTCTTACGACCGGCGAAGATGAAACTCGCGCCTGGACCATTAAAAAAGGGTCGAAAGCGCCGCAGGCGGCCGGAACGATACATACTGATTTTGAAAACAAATTTATAAGACTAGAAGTAATTTTGTGGGATAAATTGGTGGCGGTCTGCCCTTCGACAAGCCCCTCGGCCGCGAGCTCGGGACCGAACGGCTCAGGACAACAGCAAAACTGTTGGAACGAAGCCAAGCAAAAAGGTTGGATAAGAACCGAAGGAAAAGAATACGAAGTTAAAGATGGGGACGTAATAGTGGTTCGGCACTCGTAAATAGTTTATAATTTAAATAATGAAGTCTTTAAAAGAATTAATTTCAGAGGCAGATAAGAATAAAATTGCAATCGGGCATTTTAATGTTTCGGAACTCGCGGCATTAAAGGGAATTTTTCAGGCGGCAAAAAATTTAAACCAGCCGGTTATTATCGGCGTTTCCGAAGGCGAGAGGGAATTTTTCGGGACAAAACAAATTGCGTCAATTGTAAAAAGCTTGCGCGAAGAATTTAACTACCCGATTTTTTTAAACGCCGACCACACTCGTTCTTTGGAAAAAGTTAAAGAAGCGGCTGAGGCCGGCTTTGACGCTGTTTTATTTGATGCCGGAAAATTGCCCTTGGAAGAAAATATCAAAAAAACAAAGGAGGCGGTTAGATTGGCAAAAAATATAAACTTGGATGTTTTAATAGAAGGCGAGATGGGCTATATCGGGTCCAGTTCAATAATTTTAGAAGACGTTCCCCAGGGCGCGGTAATAAAAAAAGAAGACATGACAAAACCGGAAGACGCCGCTAAGTTTGTCGGGGAAACCGGCGTTGATTTAATCGGTCCGGCAGTGGGCAATATCCACGGAATGTTTAAAAACGCGCCTAACCCAAGATTGGATACGGAAAGGATAAAAAAAATAAGAGAAGCTGCCGGCGTGCCGGTGGTGCTGCACGGCGGTTCGGGGATTTTGGACGAAGATTTTGTTTTGGCTATAAGCGCGGGAGTCTCCATTATCCATATAAATACGGAAATTCGCTTGGCTTGGAGAAAGAGTTTGGAAAAAGCGATTTTAGAAAATAAAGAAGAAATCGTGCCGTATAAATTATTGGAGCCGGTTATTGAAGAAATTAAGGAATTGGTTGAAGCGCGTATTAAGTTATTCAGCGAGAAATCCTGAGGTTTAAGCTTGCTTATTTTATAAGGCTTGTTATAATGAAAAAAAATACGAAAAGCTCGTATTTTTTAATGTTTAAAGAGTTTTGTCTGAAATTTTAAGCCCTAGGCGATAAAATTTAAGACACAAAACCTTTACCCAGCACCTTTTTTGGGCGATAGAATTATCTATTTCTCAAAAAAGGTGCTGGGTGCTCAATGTTGTAGATAAATTTTCGTCGCTACGCATTGAGCTTCGCTATAAAATTTAAACAACATTGGCATGTCAGTAGACCTTCGGGCGGAAAAAAGAGAAATATTGGGCAAAAAAGTTAAGCACTTGAGAGAGCAGGGCTTTGTTCCGGCTGAAATTTACGGCGCGGGCGTTTCTAATGCCCACTTAAGCGTGCCTTTGAAAGATTTTATGAAGGCTTACAAAGAGGCCGGTGAAAGCACAATTGTCAGCTTGTCTTTTGACGATAAAAAAATTCCCGTTTTAATTCAAGACGTTGTTGTTTCGTCTTTGGGCAGGGAAGTCGAGCACGTTGATTTTTTGGCGGTAAAAATGGACGAGGAAATCAAAACCGAAGTTCCTTTGGAATTTGTAGGCGAAGCTCCGGCTGTGAAAGAAAAAAGCGCGATTTTGGTTAAAGCCATGCAGGAAGTTGAAGTCGAGGCGCTGCCGGGAGATTTACCCAGAAGTATTAAAGTTGACCTTGGCAAGCTGGGAGACATCGGGTTTAGTATTTACGTAAAAGATTTGGAAGTTTCCGATAAAGTTAAAATTTTGGTTGATCCTCAAACGGTTGTGGCGAGCGCCGTTGAACAGACAGTTGAAGAAGAAGTTGTTGTTACGGCTCCGTCAGTCGAGGACATAAAGACCGAAGCGGAAGAAAAGAAAGAAAAGAAGGGAGAGGAAAAAGCGGAGGAGTAAAAGTTTTAAACAATAAGCACATAATAATGAAACCGCGTCTTTTGGTGGACATTAAAAAAGACGAGAGATTTATTTCTGATTATAAAGGCCTGTCGCGGGTGAATCTGAGCCGTAAGCGGACTGTTATTAGAATTCCCTTAAAGACGGTTTTTTGTATTTTGACGGTGGCATTTTTTGCCGCTACTTTTTTTATGAATTTTGCTTCGGCGCCGAGCGCGGGAGAAGCGTCCGCTCAGACAACGAACGGCGTTACTTCCGATCAAGAACGAAAAGCGCTTGAGGCGCAACTGGTTGAATTGGAAAAACAAATGGATCAGTATGAGACAAAAATCACCGAATACAAAAAACAAGGTACCTCTTTGCAGTCGGAAATAACCCGGCTCAATAACCAGGTTTATAAAATCAATCTCCAAATAAAGGCTATTACTTTGACTTTAAAAAAACTTAATAACGAAATGGGCGTCACTCAAAAACAGATAGATGAAACGCAAGGGAAGGTTAGCATAAAAAAAGATGCGATTGAAAATATATTAAGGGAGCTTAACGCAAATAACAAAGACGGCATGTTGGTTATGCTTTTGTCGCATCCGCAAATATCGGATTTTTTCAATCAGATGAACAATTTATCCAATGTTCAAGACAGCTTGCGGGCAAATGTGGAAGAGCTTCTTAATTTGAATAAAAAATTAATCGATCAAAAAGAAATACTAGCTTTGGCAAAAGACGACGCGATGGCACTTAAAGATTATCAGGCCAGCCAGATAAAAAATATCCAACTTACAAAAGAAGAAAAAGACAGCCTTTTAAAAGTTACCAAAGGAAAAGAATCGGAATATAAGAAAATTTTGGCGGAAACGCAAAAGACCGCGGCTCAAATCAGAAGCCGTTTGTTCGAATTTATCGGCGGCGGCGAGATTCCTTTCGGTGATGCGTATAAACTCGCTAAAGCCGCGGAAAATGCCACCGGAGTGCGGGCGGCTTTGATTCTGGCGGTGCTCGATAAAGAATCGGCGCTTGGGAAAAACGTAGGCAAGTGTTCTTACAAAGAAGCGATGCATCCGACTCGCGACATTCCGGTTTTCTTAGATTTGATGGAAGAGTTGAAAATGAATCCCGATATAGTAAAAGTGTCCTGCGCGATATCGGCCGACGGAGCTTATGGCGGAGCAATGGGCCCTTCGCAATTTATCCCTTCCACGTGGATTAGATATAAAGATCAGATTGCGTCTTTAACGGGAAGTAATCCACCTTCGCCATGGAGAAATATCGATGCTTTTACGGCGACAGCTTTGTATTTAAAGAATGCCGGAGCTGACAGCGGCACTGTTTCCGCAGAAAGGACAGCGGCGGCGAAGTATTACGCCGGATCAAGATGGAGAAATTATTTGTTTACTTACGGAGAAAGAGTTGTTTCAAGAGCTCAAAAATTCCAGCAGGATATTGATGTGTTGAATTCATAATGTCATCCCGAGCGGAGCGAGGGATCTCGTATTTTATGGATTATTTTGTTTATATCGCAACTAACAAAATAAACACCGTTTTGTATACCGGCATTACAAATAATTTAAAGAAACGCATATACGAGCACAAAAATAAATTAATAAAAGGATTTACTGAAAGATATAACGTAAACAAACTAGTTTTCTACGAAAAATTTAATTCACCTTTTGAAGCAATTACGGCCGAAAAAAGAATAAAAGGATGGTCGAGGGGAAAGAAGATTAATTTAATAAAAGCTAAGAATCCTGAATTTAAAGATTTAAACAAAGAGTTTTAGAGATTCTTCGCCAGTCTGCGGCGGACTCTGAATGACAATCCGTAACCTCTAGTCATTCCGAGTGAAACGAGGAATCTCGAGATTCTTCGCCTTCGGCTCTGAATGACTTGATAATTAGATATTAGGAATTTTTATTGCTAAACGTCTTTATTATCGGTTCGAGGTCTCCCGCGAGGATTTTTTCAACCCCGTAGTAGATTTTGGCTATTCCGCCAAAGGCGGATTAAATCTTATTTAATAAAGCCCAGTAGTAGAAACTTCGTTTCACTACGGGGCAGGCCAAAATTCACTACGGGGTCAATGTTGTGTTATTGTTTTTGTTCCTTAAACGCTGCGATTATTTTATCAAGTGAGCCATCAAGGACTTTCTCTATTCCATGAAATTTCTTGCCGATGCGGTGGTCGGTTATGCGGTCATCGGGGAAATTATAAGTTCTTATTTTTTCCGAACGGTCGGCGGTGCCTATTTGTTCTTTTCTGGAAGCGCCGGTTTTTAATTGTTCTTCTATTTGTTTTTGTTCGTAAAGCTTGGCTCTCAAAATTCCCATTGCTTGTTCGCGGTTGGCGTGTTGCGACCTACCGGCTTGCGAAGATACGATAATTCCAGTAGGTTTATGTACGAGTCTTACGGCTGTTTCCACTTTATTAACATTTTGGCCTCCTGGCCCCGATGATCGAAAAAAAGAAACTTCCAGGTCGCCTTGGTTTATCTGGATTTCTTGCGGTTCCACAACAGGAAGAATTGCCACTGACGCGGTGGAAGTGTGGACTCGGCCGGATTTTTCGGTTTTAGGAATTCTTTGAACCCGATGCACGCCGGATTCCTGCTTCAATAATTCATACGCGTTTAAGCCTTCGATCTCGGCGATTAAAGTTTTATAGCCCTCCAGAGATGTTTGGTTATAATCGAGCACGCTAAATTTCCAGCCGATTTTTTCGGCGTATTTTTGATACATTCGGGCGAGGTCGCCGGCAAAAATCGCGGCTTCGTCTCCGCCTGCCCCTGCTCTTATTTCCAAAATTATTTTATTCATCCCGTTAGAAATGACACAGATGCCATTGTTTTAATTAACGACTTATTTTTGTATAAATATTATTTAGCATAAATTGTGATATTGGGTTCTATTTCTAACGGGATTCATAAAAATTCATAATATATTACCAGGGCGTTATTTACAAGAGAATCCCGCGGGATAAGCGGTTTTATTGACTTTGAAAGGCCATTTTTGCTATAATCATTTTTAATGAAAGAGAAACCTCTTATTTTAATAGCTGACGACGAAACAGATATCCGCGATGTCATAAAAATGAAGCTCGAAGCAAGCGGATTTAAAGTTGAAGAAGCCGCGAACGGAGAAGAAGCGGTCCAAAAAGCGAAAGAGCTTGCTCCCGATCTTATAATTTTAGACGTGGTGATGCCCAAAATGGACGGTGTTTCAGCTTTGTTTAAATTAAAGGAAGACGAAAAAACAAAAAACATAAAAGTGTTTTTGTTTACAGGCAAAGGCGATCCGAGACCGGATATCGTTGATGTTAACAAAAAATTCGCGCTTGAGAGCGGGGCAGTAGATTTTATTCGAAAAGAGGTTGATTTAGACGAGCTGGTGCAAATACTCAAAAAAGCGCTGGCCTAACAATTGGCTTAGCGTTATGAACCCCAACATCCCAAAATTTTTTCAGGCGCTCCATTATTGGCCGGCTTATTTATTGCTCAAAATTGTTTACGGTTTTCGGATAGAAGGCCATGAAAATTTAAAAGGACTTGAAAATGGCCCTATTATTTTTGTTTCCAATCACAGAAGCTTATTTGACGGGCCGATTTGCGCGGTATCACTGCCGAGAAACTATTTTTATCCGGCGGATTTTTTTCCTATTCGATTTTTAGCGGCCCGGGAAATAAATTATGATTGGAAAAACAGGTTTCCGTTTCCCTTGTCTGTTATTATTGCCGGGTTCGTAAGGTTGTCCGGTTCGATTCCGGTAATAAGAGGCCAAGGCGCCGAAGCGAATTTAAGCGAAGCGATTAAAGCGATAAATGAAGAAAACGCCAAGATATGGATTTATCCGGAAGGAAAAATGTCCAAAGACGGAGTTTTCCAGAAAAAAGGCAAGCGTGGCGTTTATTATCTCCAAAAAATGACCGGCGCTTCGGTTGTACCCGTGGGGATTAAAGACAATCATAAACTTTTGACCCCGAGTTTTATTTGGAAATTTATTTTAGGCAAAAAAAGAATTCAGCTCCAATTTGGAAAGCCGATTTATAATTTAGGCGATAACGAAGAAAAAGGAATTGAAAGAGTGATGGAAGAGATAGAGAAATTGATTTAGCCAAAACTGAAAATAAAAGATTTTAAAAAAATGACCGGC